>CAYNVK010000237.1:0-5888 GCA_964400395.1 uncultured Lentimicrobiaceae bacterium
TTCATATCACCCATTCGGGGTTTGATCAGTTCACCTTTTTCAGAACAACCTCACGGTATTTCCTACTGTTCCATGCATTTATCATAGCCTTGAATGCTTCATATTTTGCAACCGGAACCTGAGTTTGTACGATATTCAGTTTACGGACAACATGCAACTGGTTTCCTTCTACTGTTACAGAAGTATTAACGCTTCCAAAATCATTTGCAAGGTTTAGTACAGCAGGTGCCGTAACTACCATCATACCTTCAGGAATTGTAATAAACATATCATATGATTCGCTGATGGCAAAAGGAATTTCGAGCGACTCGGTACGGGTGCTCACCAGTTCAGTCATATGCCAGCTGTCAGATCCAACCGTTGCCGACGGAAGTTTTAAGAACACATGTCCACCAGTTTCGCTGGTCAACGAGGTTGTCGAAATATTGTAGCTGAACGATGAGAGATCCATATCTGTTTTACCCTTAGCTACTTTATTTACTTTTCCGCCTCCCAATAACCCTGAAAGGAAACCCGTTGTGTAGGTAGTATCTTTCTGCATCCGCAACCAGGGATTCAGCCTGCCACCAATTTCGAGGTTTAGATTACCTGCCAGTGTTAAAGATGGATCGAGGGTAAGATTACCGGAAACCGAAAGCTGGTTTTTAACTTCAGGCAATACTTCCGACATCAGTTTTTTACCGGGAACCAGGCTAATAATCCTTTTGCCTGCCAGCTGAAATTTAAGGTCCTGTGGATCAACCTGGGTGGCCGACAGGTAAAGCGGATCCATTCCCTGTATGCTTACTTTTACAAGCGTGCGTTCCATAAGTGCCGGGCTGGCTGTTTTGTTCACATATAACTTTTCAGCAACCACTGCAACAGGCTCAGCCTGTATATTTACCGACTTTAGCATGGCAGCAAGCAACACGACTTTTTCGGCTTCACTGCCACCATTACTTTTCCAGGTAGCAGCAGCATTTTGCAACTTGTACCCTGTGTACTGCATGGGCACCTGCCAGGTATTGAATTCGGAAACAACTTTTTCCTGCAATTTCAATGTTTTGAGCAAAGGCTTGTCAATACCTTTTACAGCTTCGGATGCTGCCTGTTTTATTTCAGCTCCCGCTTCACATTTAAAAGCGTCCTGCGAAGCAAAACCAACCATTGGATCCGTTGCTTTTGTACTGCCCACAAATACTATCCGGGGCCTGTTCTGTTGATCACGCGGTCTGAAATCCTCACGCGTGGTTGCAGGCAAATCGGTTAGTACCCATGTGTAGGTAGTAAAACCATTTTGTTTGGTTACGCCGGGCTTAGCCGCTATATTGTACTGTTCAAAGTTCAGCACCCCGCCTGAAGGAACTGATATCCTGAAGGTAAGCTTTTTAACCGGTGAGTTCATCAGCAGCTGCTCATTGCCCATCAGCGAAGGAGTATAGCCTTTAGCAGTGGAAAGTACGTAGTCGAAATCAATAGTCGAACCCCGCTCCAGGGCTGTATGTGTAACCACCATTTCGCGCAAGCGGTTCCAGGCCGGTACATTTGTCGCAAAACCAGGCAAAAGTTCATTGTATGCGTTGTCGGGCGTAGCAACCTGTTTCCCATCGGCCATGGTGGTTACCGAACGGTTAACTTTCAGTTTCTGAAATTGCGGATCATACACAATGAAATCTTCACCATAAAGGTTGTGAAACGCGTAATACGTATTAATAAGCAGTTTATGGCTGTAATGGTATGTCCAGCTTCCATCCTTGTTCAATGTGTATTCCTTGGTTTGCTCCTGGAAAACGGCATCGCTGCCAGGCTCCTGGGCAAAGCCCGCCATACTGGTGAAAATTGCCAGAATTAATATGAATATCTTGTTCGTCATGGTTTTGTTATTTTCTGAATGTTGACAATATTTTTAACGATTTACGATGTACGATTTACGATTTGCGATGTACGATTTGTGAATTGGATTCCTGTTTTAAATGAAAAATTCATTCAATCATAATTCGTAAAATCACAGATCAATTTATTTCACTTTCAGGATAATGGGCTCCGAAGTAAATTGATTTTGGTAAGCAACGGCCTTGCGGAACGAATCCCAGTCCTCGGGCTGATAAATACGTTTCGGAAACGAAGCGTTAAACACAAATGTAAGTGCATTATTTTCTCTTTTAATAAGGCCATTAAACTGGGCGCCGCTTCCATTGCCACTCTTTGCTTCGGGAGCATAAACAATTTCCCTGATACCGGGCACTGATATCTTTTCATTCAGTTCAACCGTATGCGATGTGCGGTCGCGGAAAGGGAATTTACGGGTCTCGAGCCCGGTATCAAATCCTGTATGAGGCATGGCTCTTTTCATAAAACCACTGGCCAGGAAAGGAGTAAAAATTAGCTCATCGCCGGCTACAGTAGCATATTCCGGAATACGGATACTAAATTTCATCAGGATGGGACCTGCCAGGTAATTATACGGATAGTCGTAGGTTACTTTAACAAGTTGGGCAAGCGGCGAAATGCGCAATACTTCCTTTTCCACATTTGCTGTCCAGTCGGCAACATAAGCCCGCGTAAACATACCGCGTATGGCGGCATCGGTCTGTCCTTCGGCAGTAACCGTATATTCGCCTTCGAGGGTTCCATCAGCCAGTATGGTAGTATTGCCGTTCATTCTCAGATAATGATTACCCGGATCCGAAACCGGTGTTTCGCCCAGGTCAGCCCCCTCGGGTACACCCATCAGGTAATTCTGTTGCTGTTCAGCACTCGACCACAGCTCGCGGGTAAAGGGCACCCATGTAGGATCGAGTAAATGATAACGCCCATCGGATTTGCTTTTCACAACGGTAACACAATGGTTAAACTGGTCGGCGGGAATATAATCAATGCGCGACCCGGCCATGGTCATAGCCGGATAAGCTTCGAAGCCTGCCGCCCGGAGCATGGTAATGAGCATGCCGGCTTTATCTTTACACACACCACATCGGTCGGTGAAGTTCATTTCGCCACGGTGCAGGGTATAACCTTCACCTTTGCCCATGCTTACTCCCAGGTAACGGATTTCGTCGCCGGCCCAATGGGTAAGTATGGTAATTGAGTCGTTTTCGTTACGTGCATTTTTCAAAAGCTGGTTCACTTTAGCGCGGATTTCAGCATTGGCCTCAAAGCTCTTATAATCCTCATTTACATTGTAAAACCAGGTACTTTTGGATTTCCAGTCGGGGCTGGTGCTCATCAGTAATTTGGTAGCCACATCCGAAGCGTCAACCGAGCGGGGTTCGCCCCTGAAAGGCATTATATCTTTTTTGGTAAAAGTGTACACCAACCGGTCGCCACTGCGCCACATCTTGGAACCTACCTCGCCGTTATACACTTCGTATTGCAACACTTTGGTGTCGGGCACACTGATCTGGTACGACTTCAGCATCACCGGATCATTACTGTAAAAAGGAACAATGTCATAGAAATGGCCTCTCATTGGAGGGATATACCGGTCGTCGTCGTTCCCGGTTTGGAGCAGGGCATAAGTAAATCCTTTCCTGTAAAGAAATACTTCAACGGCATCACCGGGTTCAAGCCGGCCTATTTCGATCATCTTTTCGCGGGCTCCCCAGTAAATGGCACGGGCAGGCTGCGGATAATCGAGAACTCTACCCGTATCAATTGCAGTTTGTGTCCCATCGGCATGATAAATCGTTACACCCCTTATTTCGGACCAGGCCGAAAGCGGGTCGTAATCAAATTTAATTACCGACAAGCTTTTTGCACCTTCGGGTGTGAGTACCTTGTACAGGCGATGGATAAAGGAATGGCTGAGACCGGTTTCCATCATTTTCACCGTTGTGCTGTCGAAAACTACCACCACATTCGACCCCGGGTAATTTTTTTTGTCGCCGGCTTTTTTCAGCAGGTCGGAGTAAGGCCCTGCAAACGCACCCGTAACCAATGTGAGCGCAAGCAGAATAATCAATGAAATTTGTTTCATGACAGGGATTTTTATGCATTTCTAATCAGGCATAAAGGTATAAATTGCTTCCATACAACTATTAAAAAATTAAACTTATTTATAAAATTTTTTATAAAGTTGCGTGGCCGGATTTCTGCCGGTTTTACATGAAATCCAAATAGTATTTATGCCTAGCCGATTGTTTGGGATTTATTTATAAGCTGATTTAAATTAAAAAACCGGCCACAAAGGACCGGCTTTAGAATTACAAATATTGTGCGGCACGTATTTCAGGAAATGCGCCCAACAGATTTAAGTTACTAAACCCGTACTGCTTTAAGGTCTTTAAATCGTATCAGTCTGCCTGCCTTGCTATCCCATAACTTCAAATGAACATAAGAGAAACCTTTCAGGAATGGAATGGGTTTGATGTTGCTGAAAAGCTCATTTTCGGCATGGCATTTCTCGAGCCTGTAATTTGGTATTTTAGAACTCAGGTGGTGGATGTGATGAAACCCGATATTGCCCGAAAACCACTGCAGCACCTTCGGAAGTTTATAATATGAACTCCCATGCAGGGCCACGGTTTTAAAATCCCAATCCTGCTCGGTATACCAATGTGTGCCATCGAACTGATGCTGCAGGTAAAAAAGATAAACCCCGCCAATAGAAGCAAAGTACATGACCGGAATTTGTATCAGCAGGTATGCTTTCCAGCCAATGGTTAAACAAAGTGTGGTGGCCAGTATGGCAATTCCGGCATTGGTGGCGTAAACGCTTATTTTATCTTTACGCGTAAAACTTTTCTTTGTAAACCTGTTGCCAACCAGGAAAAGTAAAGGCGCACCCAATGCAAACATCACAATGGCATTCCTGAAAATGCGGTACGCGAGTTGTTTACGTTTTGGCAACGCCAGGTATTCATCAACGGTAAGGGTCCATACATCACCCATACCTCGTTTATCGAGGTTGCCAACCGTGCGGTGATGAACCAGGTGCGAATGATGCCAGCGATGATAAGGGGTAAAGGCAAGTATGCCAAAAATAAAACCTATGGTCTCGCTGAGCCTCTTCGAACTGAAAAACGACCCATGGCCGCAATCGTGAAAAATTATAAACAGCCGCACCAGGAAGCCCGCTGAAAGCAGGATGAGCGGAATGGTAATCCAGTAGCTGTATTGCAAACTGAACACCATCAGTACCCAAAGCGCTACATAAGGAACAAACGTGTTTATAACCTGCCACCAACTGTGCAGATTGTCGCCATTGCGATAAGGCGCAATTATTTTGACCCATTTATCTTCGGAGGTCACCCTGTTTTTAACCTGTTCTGACATTCAATTACTCATTAATTATTCACAAAATTTACCTGCTATTCTACCAGGCAAAAACTCAATACACGATTTACTTTTTGTTTGCATTTTCAGAATCAGGCTTCACCATTCAGTTTACGACTATCTGATCACTATTTTTTTATAATATGCAGTTTCACCATTATTTACCTTCAGGATGTAGGTGCCTTTGGGTAAATCAGCAGCATCGATATTAAAAACATGTTGCTGCGCCAGTTCCGACTTTCTGTAAACCCTGGCCCCGACCACATTAAAAATCTCGAGATCAAAATCCTTGCTGAGCCTGGAATTGCTGATCCTGAGCTGAAAATTACCACCCGATGGATTGGGATAAACGGAAATTCCATCTTTTGATTCATATTGCGCGATGCCTGTGGTATTCAGTACAGTGATGGTGCCTTTCATTCCCACTGAAGCATGAGGTGAACATACATAATAATGAGTGCCTACTGTGAGCTTATCAGCAGTAACAGTCCCGCCACCAAATTCAACCGAAAAACCACCCGGTAAAGGGGTGTTTCCACCGGCGTCGAAGGTTGCCTTGCTTACTTCAACGGCGTCATGACTGGCCCCAAGCTGGAAATTTACATCATCGCCGAGGTTAATGGTAACAGTTGCCG
>CAYNVK010000238.1:0-5884 GCA_964400395.1 uncultured Lentimicrobiaceae bacterium
AGGTTGAATTTTAGTACCTGTAGGGAGGGAAACAGGAAACTTTGAACTTAGAATATTTATTCCGCCTGATTACAATAAATAGCAGCCAGGTCTTATATCATAAATTTGCTGTGTAGCATCTAATTTGTTTGTCAAACTTCTGTACATCTGGAAATGAAACAATCTGTTATCCTTACAATTTATGGCCGGGTGCAGGGTGTCGGCTTCAGGTATTTTGTAAAACAGAAAGCCGACCTGCTGGGGGTAAACGGCTTTGTCCGCAACCTGGCCAATGGCCATGTTTACATAGAAGCCGAAGGCGAAGAAGCTGCTTTACAACTATTTATTGAATATTGCCGCCAGGGCCCATCGCATGCCTGGGTCGAAAAAACAGAAATCCAGTATTGCCCGGTGCAGGGTTTCGAAGGATTTGAGAAAAGATAACATAGCCAGTATCCGCCTTCACCGCATCACGAACAAAAGCCAAGTCTCCTGGCGGTAATACGGGGCTGCACCGGCGAATCCAATTTAGCCAGAATTCCGTTTCGTTTGTTATATACACCTGTACACAAGGATTTGTGCAGTATTTATGCGTGTTTTAATTTATTGTTAACCCAAATTTTCAGAACCATGCCATATGATTTTTCACTTTCGAGCGGGGTGCTGGCCAATGGCCGCACGGTGCATTATGCCATGCTTAACGGCGCTTCACAGCCAAAATTTGTAGTCGGCTACCGGACCATGTACGATGGAAATATCGGTTTGTACAATACCCAGGTAAGCCCGGGGCTGGTGTACGACCCGGTACAATATGTTAACGATTTCGGATTCTGGGCCTATTTTATTCATCCCACGGCACAGGCCGAAAGCAAGGGATCATACCTCTGCCTGAATACTTACGACAGGGCAAAATTTACTTTTAGCTTTATGCAGTATGCTGCCCATGTTCCCAATGGTGATTTTGTGAAATTTTTCAGAAAACTTCTTACGCTACCCAACGCGCTTGATTATTTCCCGAAACTGATTTTGAAGGACTCGCGTATTTTTTACAGCAATGCGAACGGAACACTCTCACAACTGGAGAGCGACGCCTCCACCCAGGCACTGATGGACTACCTGAATCCAACGCTGAAAGAAGTAGAAAACCAGGAACTGATCTGCGCAGCCCGCATGATCCACTGGGCCTCGAACGATGCGGCACATCGCAAAACGCAGGTGGAACTGGCCATACAACATTTTAAAAATAATATGGTGGAATACAACAAACGATTCAACCTGCATGGAGTACCGGCCAAAGTGTGCCAGGTAATCTGCGATATTCGCCACCAGGGCCGTGCCACCAACGATCGCATCGCCAACGCGCTCAACACGGGAGGTAACTACAACCTGGCATTTACCAACCTGTGCTCGATAGGTGCCGCCAATTACAGCCAGCGTATTACTACCGTGCGCAACACCATCAACGGTTTAATCGCATCAGGTATTTTTAACAAGAAGTACGACAGCGGTACCAACTCATTTATCGATATGTAATTTATTCCGTGAACCGATCGCGGCTCAACCCGACTTCCGGAGGACAAAATCATCGTCAGGAAGTTGGGTTTTGTTTTTGTCCTAAAAAGAAAATTTGTTAACGAAATCATATTTTTTGAAAAAAATACTTTTATCAAAAAATATTTATATCACTGTTTTTTAGTTAGTTAAAAATATTATTAATAATTTTTGTTTAACTTTTTATTATTTTCATTAAACATTATCACCTACCTTCTGTTTAATAATTCAAACAATTTATTAAACAGAAAGCCATGAAAACAAAATCCAACTTCAAGACCATTTTCACAATGATGGCCGTGATCGGCATAGGAATGTTAACCCTTGCATCCTGCAAAAAGGACGATGACAATGCGACACCAATGCCAGAACCAACTGCCAAGAGCATAACACAGATCGCCTCAGCCGATCCGCAATTTTCGATACTGGTGCAGGCTTTAACCAAAGCTGACCTGGCCAATACATTAAACAGCGCCGGCACATTCACAGTTTTTGCGCCCACAAATGCAGCATTCAATGAGTTATTTGCAAAACTGAAAGTTACAGGCATTGATCAACTGAGTGCCGAAGCCCTCAAACCAATTCTACTTTATCATGTACTTGGAAGCAAAGCTGTTTCAACAGGTCTGAGCAGCGGTTATGTATCAACCCTCAGCCCCGCAGCCGGCAACCGGTATGTTTCACTTAAAGTTGATGTAACAGGCAGTGTAAAACTGAATAATGCTTCAACGGTGACCAAAGCCGACGTAATGGCATCAAACGGAGTAATTCATGTGATTAACCAGGTGCTGTTACCACCAACCGTTGCAGATATTGCTGCAGCAAACAGTAATTTCTCCACCCTGGTTTCGGCGGTTTCGGGTGTAGGTCTGCTTCCGGCACTCAGCGATCCCGCAGCCAGTCTTACCGTGTTTGCCCCGACTAATGCAGCATTTGCGAAGTTAACCTCAACGCCATCGGATCTGAAACCCATTTTGCTCTACCATGTGTTGGGAAGCACGGTTTATGCCAACCAGGTAGCCACCGGTTATGCCAAAACACTGAGCACCTTCCAGTCGAAACCCATGGACATTTACCTCAACACAGCATCGGGTGTTAAAATAAATAACTCAGCCAATGTAGTGCTGGCCGATGTAGTTGGCACCAACGGAGTAATTCATGTGATCGACAATGTGCTTTTGCCCCCAAGTGTAGTGGATATAGCCATCAGCAACAGTAATTTCAGCATATTGGTTTCGGCGGTAGTAAAAGCCGGACTTGCAGGTGAGCTCAGCAAAACTGGTCCGTTTACAGTGTTCGCTCCCACTAATGAAGCCTTCCAGAAACTATTTACAGCCCTGAAGGTGAGCGGAATTGCAGACCTTACAGCTGAACAGTTAACTCCGATCCTCTTATACCATGTAGTTGCAGGCAATAATGTTTCTTCGGGCCTCACAACCGGTAATATAACTTCACTCGGAGGTGGAAAAATAAGTGTGAACGTGGGTAAAGCTGTAGTACTTAACAATTCCTCCAATGTAGCATATGCTGATGTACAAGGCTCAAACGGTGTAGTACATGTAATTGACGAGGTACTTTTGCCTCCGGCTAAATAATCAAGTCAGCATAAGTTGATTAACTCCTATACCTGGATTTCTTTTTCTTTCGAAGTACAAAAACAAAAGCCGGCTACTATTCAGCCGGCTTTTGCATTTTTAATAAACTGATTTTATGACAATAACGGAGGTTTCTGTATGCTTTCGACAAGCATTTACTTAACATCGCCGGCTATCGGAGCAAGGCTTACTGATGCCAATCGTCCTGAGCCATTATCCCCCCATCGACCCACAGCCAGCTGATTTTTTCGTAATTAAAGGCCACTTCTTCGTATTCGGCATAACGGGTTAACTCAGGATTTTTATTGTTCAGCATCCGAAAACTAATATCAACGATACGCGCATTTACCAGTTTAACGGTATAATGCTGCTTCTCGGTTCCACCTCCTGCAGATGAGCGCAGGTTTGGCGTCCAGAACTGCAGTTCCCATTCTACAATGTTCTCATTGTTAACCAGCATATTATACAACAAGGGCGACGACTTATCAAGCTCTTTCGTAATTACAAACGGCTTGTGCATTCGCCTGCCTGTCGACATACCGGTTGCCTCATCGTGAGGGATCATCACCTGGTGGCTGGCAGCAATTACCATAATTTTGCCTTCGCGGCCCTTTTGGGTAACCGAACCTTTTATTTCGCCTTGTTTCTGACCTTTCAGTTTCAGGTAAGCATTGAGTGCCATAAGATTATTGTTTTTAGATGATTGATAAAACCATATGATTATCAACTAATAACAATCCTCGGTAAAAACTGTTTCGGTTCGAAGCGCGAACAGGATTAACGCAAAAACCGGTTTTTCAAAAATACCAGACCCTGCCAACTGTACTCAGGCGATTTTAGTAGCCCGCAGCACTTCACGTTTACCAGCCGGGCCGGGAAGCTTTTCGATAGTAAAACCGGCGGCTTTCAGCGCTCTTTTCACATTACCCTTGCAACTGTAAGTAACCAGAATGCCTCCGGGAGCCAGTGATTTAAAAATTTGTGTGAAAATATCTATCGTCCATAATTCAGGTTGTACATCCGGACCGAAAGCATCGAAAAAAACCAGGTGAAACTGCCCGTCGCGCAAGCTTATATCTTCGAGTTTTGCCTGTAATTTGCTGATAATAAAATAATCGCTCAGAAACGAAGGGTACGTCCAACCGGCGGTATGAATTTTATTGAAGTACCCAACTGCTTCGGGACTGCCGATGAGTGAAGGGAAATTCAGCTTTTCGATAATTTCAGGATTAACGGGCATGGGTTCCACGGCAACATAATTAATCCGCCGCCGTTGTTTTTTGGCTTCGAGCACAGCCAGCAATGCGTTAAGCCCGGTACCAAACCCAACTTCGAGTAAATTAATTTCATGAATATCAACGGGTACATGGTGTAAGCCATTGTGGATAAAAACCAGTTGCGACTCCTGAATGGCTCCATGGGTGGAATGATAATGCTCGTTGAGCCCGGGCAAAAACAAGGTGTGGGAACCGTCGTCGGTGGTTTGCAGGATAATATTTTCCAAAATACGGAGATTTATTACTGAATACAGTTTAGGATTAATCCGGATGAAGCATGAATTTACGGAAGCAATAAAATTACAGCAAATGCTACAATCCCAAAACAAATTGTTTGTATTTTTATAACGGTAACCACAAACCCAACATTGCCCTGAAGTGATTTGTTTATCCGTAAAATAAAGGCTATTCGCAATCCGTAAAATTCAACTATATGCTCGAAAAAATAGATATTGAAAACGTTTTGTTCCTTGATATAGAAACAGTTCCGGCATTTGCTGAGTACAGCCAGCTGGATGAACGCATGAAGAAGCTCTGGAATAAGAAATCCGAGCGGCTAAATTCGTATACCACTACCCCCGATGAGGCTCAAAGCCCTGAACAATTGTATGGTCGTGCAGGTATATATTCGGAATTCGGAAAGATAATCTGTATATCGGTCGGGGCGTTTTTAAAAGGTGAGTTTCGCATTAAATCATTTGCCGGGCACGACGAAAAAGCATTACTTGCTGAATTTGCCGAATTGCTGAACAAGAGGTACAACAAGCCCGAGCACCTGCTTTGTGCCCACAATGGCAAAGAGTTCGATTTCCCGTATATGGCCCGCCGCATGCTGGTACTTGGCATTGCAGTGCCACAGATTCTCGATTTGTCGGGCAAGAAACCCTGGGAAGTAAACCATTTGGATACCATGGAATTGTGGAAATTCGGCGATTATAAAAACTTTACGTCGCTCGATCTGCTGGCGGCCATATTCAACATCCCGACTCCCAAGGATGATATCGACGGGAGCCAGGTCGCCGATGTATATTATAACCAGAACGACTTGCCCCGCATAGTTCACTACTGCACCAAGGATGTGCTTACCGTGGCCCAGATTTTCCGCAGGTATCGCGGTGAGCCGCTGATTGAAGAACATGCGGTAGTGATTGTGTAGGGAATTTTTGATTTACCCTGCCTGCTGACGCAGTCAGGCAGGGATTTACGATTTACGATTTAACAGAGAATTTTGTATCGGTGCAGTAAAGCCTGGTTTTACAATTTAGCCAACAGGATAACTATATAACATTTCAACACCCGAACGCAAAGCAGTCACTGGGTAACGCAACGGCAAAGCATTCACAATCCTGGACCGTCAAATTATAACCAGAAACACAATAACCGTAAACCCCGTAAGCTGCCCCATTTAACAACTTTTAATTATTCTACTGCCATTATTTCCATACATTTGCGGAAACAATAAACATCAATATGAAAAAATAC
>CAYNVK010000239.1:0-4330 GCA_964400395.1 uncultured Lentimicrobiaceae bacterium
GGCATAAGGTTTAATGTTCTCAAACATTTAATATTTTCGATATGATGCATGCTGATGTTATTAATTTGAGGTTTTAGGATGTTGCGCCTGCTGTTTTACATGCGCTTTTACCCCATCATAAGGAGCATCCGGTTCTGAAATAAAAGGCTTTTAATCAGCGTTTTTTAGAAAATTTGTTAAAATCAGGTACTATCTGGATGAAAATTAACCCTTATAAAAATCTGTATGCCCCAAACGATTAACTTTGTGCCACAAAAAATGATGTAACGTATGTTTAGAAAAATTATAGCTTTCACCCTTTTACTGATAGTTGCAGCAGCCTGCAGCAAAACAGATACTACCGACGAATACAGTGCAGTCGACAAACAAAAAATTGATGCCTACCTGGCCGAAAATGGGCTCACTTCGGAAGCCAAATCAACAACAACGGGTTTGTATTATGTAATTGTAGAACCCGGCGCAGCTTATCATCCGAATATTAATTCAACGGTGAGGGTAATGTACAAGGGCTACCTGCTCGATGGTACCATTTTTGACCAATCGACCTATTCCAGCTCGAAACCTGCTGATTTTGCACTCAGCAGCGGAATCATAAAAGGCTGGAAAGAAGGCATGCAACTTGTGGGTGTCGGGGGAAAAATTAAACTCATTATACCTTCAGCACTGGGCTACGGCAGTGTTGCTTCTACAAAAATTCCTGCAAACTCAGTGTTGGTATTCGATATCGAAGTAGTTGATATTTACAATTAACTGTTGCACCGGTTAACTGATGTAATGCAACGTTTTTGCCGCATCAGAACCCTTTATCCCACGTACCTGGCCTGAGGCTGAAATGTAAACTTTTTAATTCAGAACTATGCTTAAAATTATCGGAAATATGATTCGTAAAATTCTTGTACTTTCACTTTTACTTGTTTTTGCATTTGGATGCAAAAAGGAAAACAACGATGAATTCGGCGCCATCGACAAACAAATTATTGAAGATTACCTGAAGGTCAATAACCTGACGGCCCAAACAACCTCCTCGGGACTGTACTACATTATTTCGGCCCCTGGCGGGAGCGTTCATCCGGGGATCAGCTCGTCAGTTTCAGCCAAGTATAAAGGCTACCTGGCCGATGGCTCAGTATTTGACCAAAGCACCACCGCAATTACTTTTTCGTTATCACAGGTAATTAAAGGATGGCAGGAAGGCTTGCAACTGATTGGGGCTGGCGGGAAAATCAAGCTTCTGATACCTTCGCGACTGGGGTATGGAGGTGTTAGTAAATACAACAATGCCGGACAGCTTGTAATCCCCATGAATTCGGTACTTATTTTTGATGTTGAACTTGTATCGGTAATTTCAAATAAGTAAAGCTATGCCTGCTGTAGGAGGAGGGAATTTACCCGATTTCGGGCAGGCTTACCGCAAGGCTGCTGACTACTGCGCTGCTCAGGACCGTTGTATCAGTGAAATGAAACTGAAAATCAGGTCGTGGGATATTGATAGCGATTTTTTTGATCAGATCATTACCCAGCTGATTGATGAAGGTTTCCTGGACGAAAAAAGGTTTGCCGAAAACTATGCCCGTGGAAAGTTCAGGATGAAAGGCTGGGGAAAGTTGAAGATTGCAGCGGGCCTCCGGGCCAGGTCAATACCGGCTTCCCTTATTCAACAGGCTTTAGCGTCAATTGACCAGGAGGAATATACTTTATTTTTAAGTTCATTGTTAAGGAAAAAATTAATCCAGCTTGGGGGCAGCTCCGTGGCTGAACAACAAAAGGCTGCTTATTTTGCAGCCTCGCGGGGTTTCGAATCCGGACTTATTGCATTACATTTGCACGATTCGGAGCTGTTCGATCTTTGACGGATGACTGGGAAAACCTAATTTCCAAATCCCGGGATTTAAGTTCTGAGGGTAAACCGAAGGAATAAACCATTGTATAAGTATTGCCTGATTTACCTACGAGCCTTGTATAATAAACTTAAGATATTTGTTCAACTAAACTTACACATCCTGTCTACAGTCTTCCGACCACGGACTCTTTCTTTGCACTGATAATTTAAGTACATCAGGAATATACAAAGACTTCCGACTTCCCTGCCTGCTGACGCAGTCAGGCAGGGGTCTTCCGACCCATTAACACTAAACAATAAATTCAATATAACCCGATGATAAACAACGAAACCCTTAGAGAACTATCAAAGCGACTCGAAGCGCTGAGGAGGTTCCTTTGACGTGGACACCAGGCTTGAACTGATTGCCGAAGAAGAAAAAATTACTCAAGGCCCTGATTTCTGGAATGATCCCAAAAAGGCAGAGGTAGTTCTGAAATCCATACAGGAAAAGAAAAGCTGGACCAACGCTTTTTCGAGCGCTGAGGCATCGCTTGAAGACCTACAGGTATTGTTCGAGTTTTTCCAGGCTGGCGAAGCCACCGAGGAAGAGGTCGACGAGGCCTATAAAAAAACAGAAAAAGTTTTCGACGATCTTGAATTCCGCAATATGCTCAGCAACGAGGAAGACGGGCTGAGTGCCATACTGCAGATAAACTCAGGCGCCGGCGGAACCGAAAGCCAGGACTGGGCGCAGATGCTGATGCGGATGTATATCCGCTGGGCTGAGCGAAACAACTACAAGGTGCGCGAACTCGACCTGAACGAAGGCGATGGCGCCGGCATTAAATCCGTTTCGCTCGAAATTGAAGGCGACCATGCTTTTGGATACCTCAAAGGGGAAAACGGCGTTCACCGCCTGGTGCGGCTTTCTCCTTTCGATTCGGCCAACCGCCGCCATACTTCATTTGCTTCGGTGTACGTGTACCCGGTGGTGGATGATAATATCGATATACAGATCAGTGCGGCCGACATCAGCTGGGATACCTTCCGCAGCAGCGGCCCGGGCGGACAAAATGTGAACAAGGTTGAAACCGCCGTAAGGCTTTACCATGCTCCTTCGGGCATCGTGATTGAATGCCAGGTTACCCGCTCGCAGCAGCAAAACCGCGAGAAAGCCATACAAATGCTGAAATCGCAGTTGTACGAAATTGAACTCCGCAAGAAAAAAGAAGCCCAGGCCGAAATTGAAGGCAGCAAGAAAAAGATAGAATGGGGTTCGCAAATCCGTAATTATGTACTTCATCCATACAAAATGGTGAAAGATATCCGTACCGGGTTCGAAACTTCCAATGCTTTCGAGGTGCTCGATGGCGACCTGAACGACTTTATCAAATCGTACCTGATGGAATTTGGGCGCGAAGGTGCTTAAAACTAACACATCAACTGATCAGAGAATTTCTTATCTTTAGAATGTTAATCCTGAAACGCGTATGATAACAATCTATCACAATCCGAAATGCCGCAAATCGAGAGAAGGCTTGCAATACCTCGAAAATAAAGGTGTTGAATTCACTGTTGTTGAATACCTCAGGACTCCGCTTTCGCGCGAAGAACTTAAAGTATTGCTTGTGAAACTCAACAAGCGCCCGATTGAAATTGTACGCACCAGCGAGGACGAGTTTAAGGCAAAGCTTAAAGGCAAAAATTTCACCGATGAGGAGTGGATTACCATTTTGCTCGAGAATCCGAAACTGATACAGCGACCCATTGTAGTTTGTAATACCAAAGCAGTGCTTGCACATCCGGCGGAGGAAATTGATCGTTTGTTGGGGAATAGTGGGGAGTAATTCAATTGTCATTCATTGGTCATTCGGTTGTTATTCAGTGGTTGGCAGGTAGTCATTCAATGGTCATTCGGTGGTTGTTCAGTGGTTGAGATTGTTTGAATAAGGAAGTAAATAAAGAATAGGCTAAATCAACAGAAATGGATATTGATGATTTACGTGTTTATCAATTATCGATGCGATTGGCTGAAAAAGTCTGGGAAATTGTAGTAAAATGGGATTCGTTTTCAAAATATTCCATTGGCCGCCAGTACACAGAAGCTGCTGATTCGGTAGGCGCTAACATTAGTGAGGGTTTTGGCAGGTATCACTTTAAAGATTCGAAAAGATTTCTTTATTATTCAAGAGGTTCTCTGTACGAAACCAGGACCTGGTCAATAAAAGCGCATAACCGCCAGTTACTGACTGATGACGACTTCAATGAAATTATGAAGGATATCCACGATCTCGGAATTAAACTGAACAATTACATCAACAGCATTGGAAAACCTTCAAACGATCCGGAACAAACATCACATGAGTAACCAAAACCATTGAATAACAACCCGTAATCCCAGATCACTGATGCAACTCGAAGGAAAACGACCGAATGACCCCTCAACCGTTCAATCCCACTCAGCAAACTCATTCATCAGCCATTGAATGACAACCCGTAATCCCAGAT
>CAYNVK010000239.1:4430-5860 GCA_964400395.1 uncultured Lentimicrobiaceae bacterium
CTAAACAACTTATTAACAAACATATCCCAAATACCAAAATCATGAATTACCGCATTGAAAAAGACACCATGGGAACGGTGCAGGTGCCAGCCGACAAATACTGGGGCGCACAAACACAACGTTCGAAAGACAACTTCCGTATCGGCGACGGCCATATGCCGCTGGAAATCATCAGGGCCTTTGCCATCCTGAAAAAAGCTGCCGCGCTTACCAACCGTGACCTGGGTGTTCTCTCAGCCGAAAAATGTGAACTGATCAGCCAGGTTTGCGACGAAATCTCGGCAGGAAAACTCGACGACCAGTTTCCGCTGGTTATCTGGCAAACCGGCTCAGGCACACAAAGCAACATGAATGTAAACGAAGTGGTAAGCAACCGCGCACATGTGCTTGCCGGTGGTGTGCTTGGCGAAGGTAAAAGCCCGCTGCACCCCAACGATGATGTAAACAAATCGCAGAGCAGCAACGATACTTTCCCGACTGCCATGTCGATAGCCGCCTACAAAATGCTGCTGGAAGTTACCTTGCCGGGCATACAGAAACTCAGGGATACCCTGGCTGCTAAAAGCGAGGAGTTTAAGTCGGTTACCAAAATCGGCCGTACCCACCTTATGGATGCTACTCCGCTTACCCTGGGCCAGGAGTTTTCGGGCTACGTTTCGCAGCTCGACCACGGCATGCGTGCCATAAAAAATACCCTTCCCCACCTGGCCGAACTGGCACTCGGTGGCACCGCCGTTGGAACCGGCATCAATACCCCAAAAGGATATGCTGTAAAAGTGGCTGAACATATTGCAGCACTTACCGGTCTGCCATTTGTTACTGCCGAAAATAAATTCGAAGCACTTTCGAGCCACGATAACATCGTTGAAGCTTCGGGAGCGCTGAAAATGATTGCTACCAGCCTGATGCATATTGCAAGCAACATCCGCCTGCTGGCTTCCGGCCCGCGTTGTGGAATTGGCGAGTTACACCTTCCCGAAAACGAACCCGGATCATCCATTATGCCGGGTAAAGTAAACCCAACCCAAAACGAATCACTCACTATGATTTGCGCACAGGTAATCGGTTGCGATGCAGCCATTACAGTTGCCAATACACATGGCCATTTCCAGCTCAATGTATTTAAGCCGGTTATTATATCCAACTTCCTGATGGCTGCCAGGCTGATCGGCGATGGTTGTGTTTCCTTTAACGATAACTGTGCTGTAGGCATCGAAGCCAACCTGCCTTTTATCAACAAAAACCTCGAAAATTCACTGATGCTGGTAACCGCGCTCAACACGCATATCGGTTACGAAAATGCAGCCAAAATTGCTAAAAAAGCCCATCACGAAGGCACCACGCTGCGCGAAGCAGCTTTAGCCCTTGAACTGTTGACCGACGAACAGTTTACTGAATGGGTTGACCCCTCGAAAATGATCGGGTAAAAC
>CAYNVK010000240.1:0-1681 GCA_964400395.1 uncultured Lentimicrobiaceae bacterium
AGCTGGGCTGTGCTCCTTTACCTGCCCGGATACAATTTATCCATTCGCGCAGGTGAAGATGGGTGGTATCCACGGCTTTCCCATCCCTGTAGGTATAAAGCAAGCCGCGTCCCGCAAAGTATTTTTCGGTGGGCGAAGTAACAGCATCAACTGCTCCCTGACCCGGCACATACGAAAATATGGGTTTAAACGGCTCTATAATACCTTGCTCCAGTTTCTGTTTATATCGTGTTGACTGCGGATCTACATTTACCACCAGGGTATCGCTTAGTTCGAGGTAAGCATCGTGACCCATAATAACTTTTCCCCTGTTTTTCTCACTGGCCAGGGTGGCACTGTACAAAAGGGTAAGGTCGCGATCGGGATATTCCATGGCCATATTCAGTACATCGGGTACGGTACGCCCGTCCTTGAAGAAATAAATGCCACCCGATGCCATAGCTGAATGAGGGATTCCCAGGTCGAGGATCTGGTTAAGAGCATCGTATTCATGCGTAAATAAATCGCCGCTAAGCCCGGTGCTGTAGTCCCACCAGCAGCGCCAGCGGAAAAACCGCTCAAGACTGAAATCGTGCCAGGGAGCCTGCCCGATAAACTGTTTCCAGTCAATGGTTTTTTCATTGGCTTCGGGGGCTATATCATACACCCAGGCGCCATTGGGATCGTTGCGGTTGGTGCACACTTCTATCAGCGATATTTTCCCGATTACGTCCTGCTTTATAAGTGATCGCGCTACATTATAGCTTTCGGTTTGCCTGCCCTGGTGCCCAAGCTGGAAAACTATTCCCGATTCTTTAACCGTTTTTCTTATTTCGTATGTTTCGGCTATCGACCACGAAAGCGGTTTTTCGCAATACACATGTTTGCCGTTGCGCGCAGCCTCCAGGGCTACCGGAACATGCCAGTGATCAGGTGTGGCAATAATTACGGCATCCACATCTGGCGATGCCAGCAATTCTTTATAGGTCGCATATCGTTTGGGGGCATCACCCATTTTGCTTCCCTTCCCGGTTCGG
This sequence comes from uncultured Lentimicrobiaceae bacterium, assembly GCA_964400395.1. Taxonomy (GTDB): domain Bacteria; phylum Bacteroidota; class Bacteroidia; order Bacteroidales; family UBA4417; genus UBA4417. Next base: position 1,017 of record CAYNVK010000240.1, read on the forward strand.
TGTATATTGGCCCCGGCACGAATTGCCTTTTCGGCATTTTTATCAAAAATATCGCAAACCGCAGTTATTTTCACATTCAAATCTTCCTGCTCCCTGAAATCGTTGAGGTATTGTACCCAATATTTATCGGTTTTTCCTTTTTCGGTGTATTCATCAATCCTGTCGGAATTTACAAAACCAAGGGCTTTCATCAGGTATCCGCCCCTGCCACCACTGCCAATAATACCTACACGTAGCGTATCCCCTATAATTAACGGGGGAATTCCGTTTTGCACTTCGGGTTTTATATCACTGAGCAGGCTCGAATTTCGTTTTTCGGCATCTGCCTTATTCCGGAGTAATCCATAACCTATAACACCAACCACAGGTAAGGCGGCTAACCCGGCCAGTATATCCCTGCGGCTAAGTTTACTTTTGTTCTGATCCTGATTTTCTGTACTCATCTTTAACTTATGCCAGGTATGATTTTTTACTTTTCAGAAGTCGTTGCAGCCCGAAAATATGCGAAGTGGGGAATGCAAACAACACCAGCATAGCAAACAGCTCAACCAGTGTTTTATTGATGATAAAATAGCTTCCATCCGATGGAAACATGTACTCAATGCCGGGAAAAGCCGGGTGCGACAGGTAATACAGCAGTAATAAAGCAACTCCTGCCAGGCTTG
>CAYNVK010000240.1:1781-5860 GCA_964400395.1 uncultured Lentimicrobiaceae bacterium
AAAGCCGGGTGCGACAGGTAATACAGCAGTAATAAAGCAACTCCTGCCAGGCTTGAGTACCGGGTGAAAAGTCCGACAATCAGCGATAAGCCGATGAGGGCAAGCCCCCAGGCATTCATACTGTCAGTAAAGGCAAGCACAGCCTGGTTACCGGCAATCCATTCAAAAAAGCCTTTCATAAATCCGCCTGAATCAAGCAGGTACGATTTAGCCGTCCATTGTGGGTTCAGTAATTTTACCCCACCCTCGTAAAGAAAATGCCAGCCAATTGTGATGCGAAGTACAACCAGAGCTAAACGTTGTGTTTGTGTGTATGGCATGTTGCGAATATTTGCTTCACAAACTTAGCCAAAAATGTTATTGTACAAACAACACTTTCAGAAAAAAATTTGTAAACTTTAAAACCCGGCAAGCTACCGAGCTAGCCTGCAACTTCAGGTTCGGGTAACTTAATATCAGATTTCGAATTCTTCGCCGGCTGCCGGAATTTCGATATGCTGAAATCCCTGTTGCCCGAGCCTGTTTTTATATGCTTCCTGGGCCTGGTAATCGCCATGAACCAGGAATACCTTGCGCAGCTGCGATGTATCCTGGCAACTTAAATAGCCTGCCATTTCGTTATAATCTCCATGGCCCGAAAAGGCCTCGATGCGTTCAACTTTTGCTTTCACAGGATGACGTACGCCAAAAATAGATACTTCTTCATCCCCGTCGAGTATACGGGCGCCTAACGTGCGGGGGGCACAGTAGCCAACAGCAAGTATTGTATTGGCAGGATTTTCAATATTATTTGCCAGGTGATGTTTAATTCGCCCGGCCTCCATCATACCCGATGCAGAAATGATAACACATGGCTTTTTGTAGCTGTTTAACTTCTTCGACTCATCAGGACTTTTAATATAGTAAAGCGAATTGAACCCGAAAGGATCAGGATCAGTAAGCATGGTAGCTGCTACATCCTCATTCAGTATATCGGAATGCACCCTGAATATATCCGTTGCATTTACCGCCAGGGGACTGTCAACATAAATATTCACCTTGGGCAGCAATCCTTCGTTAAAGAAATTGTTGAGTGCATAAACTACTTCCTGGGTACGGCCAATGGCAAAAGAAGGAATTATCACTTTCCCTCCCCTTTCAACACAGGTTTCGCGTATTACCCGCAACAATTCTCCCTCAGCTTCCTGCAATTGCGGGTGCAGGCGGTTGCCATAGGTAGCTTCGGTAATCAGGTAGTCGCATTGCGGGAATGGCTGCGGGGACTTCAGTATACGGTTCTCGGGCCGGCCGATATCGCCTGTGTAAGCAATTCGGGTAGTTGATCCGTTTTCTTTTATTTCGATCCAGGCCGTACCGCTGCCCAGCATATGTCCTGTATTTACAAACTTAACTTTTATATTACTGTCAATCTGAAACTTACGGTCATAAGCCACGCCAATAAACAGTTCCATACAAGCCCGCGCATCCTGTTCATTATAAATTGGCTCAACGGGGCTCAGGCCTTTCTGTATACGGCGTTTGTTGAACCACTTAACATCAAGTTCCTGAATGTGACCACTGTCGGCAAGCATGATGGCACACAAATCGCGGGTAGCACTGGTGCATATTACCGAGCCCCTAAAGCCCAATTTATACATGTAGGGGATTAACCCCGAGTGATCGATGTGGGCATGCGTAAGAATAACATGATCAATGGTTGCAGGATCGAACATCAGGTTACGGTTCATTCCGTCTGTTTCAAGTCCCTTGCCCTGGAACATTCCGCAATCGAGTAATATTTTTTTACCGTTGTTTGTTGTGATCAGGTGTTTGCTTCCGGTAACTTCGCGGGCGGCGCCAATAAACTTTATTTTCATACTGGAAATAATTGTTGATTATAGGAGACCTCAAATATAGATTTTATACATATACAGACAGGAATCAAATGCTGCATTTAACAAATAATTATGTAAGTAATAGCAGCTCGCATTCATAAAGAAATTTAGGGCTTCACATATTTCCTCTAAAAATTGCTTATTAAAAGACTCAAAACACGATAATTACAGGTTATAATAAAAATCGTAATTCATTGTTATTCTTTATTTTATACCCATTTTCAATTTTTTACTCATCATATTGAATATTTTTACTCATTATGTTGCGTATTTTTATTCAACATATTAAGTATTTTATATCATTTTATTGAGTATTTTTACTCAGCATTGTAAGTACACTTGTATTATACATTGAGCTAATTTACTGTTATGATTAAAAGAACTCTTTTACAGTTAGTTGCAGACAGGATTAAAGAGGAAAGGCGCTTTATGCAGGTGCTTGCGGGTCCACGGCAAGTAGGCAAAACCACATTGGTACTGCAACTACTTAACGAACCGGGCATACAGGGATTTTATGCTGTTGCCGATGATATTTCGGGGATAGGTCAGGCCTGGATTGAATTGCAATGGGAAACAGCCCGCCAGCGATTTAGCGCCTCGGGTGCTGATTCATTTGTACTGGTAATTGATGAAATACAAAAAATACCAGGCTGGAGCGAAACGGTAAAAAAACTATGGGATGCCGACAGCCGCGAGCAAATTAAACTTCATGTGATATTGCTGGGATCGTCGCGATTATTACTGCAAACAGGAATGACCGAATCGTTGGCCGGAAGGTTCGAAACTACGTATATCGGGCACTGGTCGCTGGCCGAAATGCAGGAAGCTTTTGGCTGGAGCGCTGAGCAATATGCCTGGTTTGGCGGATTTCCCGGGGCGGCATCACTTATTGCCGATGAGGCCCGATGGAAAAACTATATCAGCAACTCACTGGCCGAAACCAGCATATCGAAAGATATACTTATGATGTCGCGTGTTGATAAACCAGCTCTGATGCGACGGCTTTTCGACCTGGGCTGCTCCTATTCGGGCCAGATGCTCTCGTTTAACAAAATACTGGGGCAATTGCTGGATGCAGGCAACACGACTACGTTGTCGCATTATCTCAGCCTGCTCGATTCGGCCGGACTATTAGGCGGGCTCGAAAAATTTTCGAAAGACCAGGCACGAAAACGATCATCGAGTCCAAAGTTCCAGGTTCATAACACGGCCTTTATGAGCGCCTTACAGCCCTACGACTTCCAGATGATTTTCGACGACAAGGAAAAATGGGGGCGTATTGTTGAATCGGCTGTTGGGGCACACCTGATTAATAATGCCTATATGCAGGGATATTCACTGTTTTACTGGCGCGAAGGCAATTACGAAGTTGATTTTGTACTGGAACACAAAGGGCGGATAATTGCCATGGAAGTTAAAAGCGGCCACAGCATCCGCACTGCGGGGCTGGTTCAGTTCAGGAAACACTATCCTGATTCGAAAATAATGCTTGTTGGCAAGGGAGGAATACCATGGGAAGATTTTTTAAAGATGAATCCCTTGGAGCTGTTCTGATTTGTGAATTCATTTTCAATCAGCCGATATCATGCAAACAGCATTCTGTTACAAAAAAACGATTAACCATCACACATCAGGCTTCAAAAAGCAATACTTTTGAACCTGGTTACTTTAAAAACAGACTATGGTACTCAATTATATCTGGATCGCCTTTTTCATTATTGCCTTTATTGTTGGCCTGATACGGCTGATTTTCTTTGGCGATACAGAAATTTTCCCGCTGATGATGAATGGCACATTTGATATGGCCAAATCAGGATTCGAAATTTCGCTGGGATTAACCGGTGTAATGACCTTATGGATGGGTTTGATGAAAGTTGGTGAAACAGGAGGAATCGTGCGGCTGATGTCGAAAGCTGTCGGACCTTTGTTTCGAAGACTTTTCCCCGATATCCCTAAAGATCATCCGGCCAACGGCTCCATTATGATGAATATAGCAGCTAACATGCTTGGACTCGACAATGCGGCTACGCCCCTTGGACTCAAAGCCATGACCCAGCTACAGGAACTCAACAAGGACAAGGATACTGCCTCCAATTCCATGATTATGTTCCTGGTGCTGAATGCTTCGGGTTTAACCATTATTCCCATCAGCATTATGGTGTACCGCACACAACTGGGAGCTGCCGATCCATCGGATATTTTTAT
>CAYNVK010000241.1:0-5856 GCA_964400395.1 uncultured Lentimicrobiaceae bacterium
CAAGTTCAAATACATCCTTTATCATGCCGCCAAGATCTTGCTGGGCTGTATCAACCGAGCTGCGTAACAGACACTGAATGTATATTTTACCATCAACAGATTTTACACTGGCCAGGTTGGTCGAGGTCTCAACCAGGCCTTTCATATCGTCGCTCATCCGCATAACACCGTTGGGGCATGCATTAATGGCTTTCATTACTTTATCAAGCGAAGCAGCATCAATAACACTGTTGGGGGTTGATGTTGCCGAAATCGTAAATTTCAGATCAGGTTCGGTTGCCGAAAGTTCGCTGCGGTACATTTTTTCGTAATCGGCCACACATTTTATCAGGTCGTCAGCTTTCGACGGGGGAACGGTTACTACTGCAAATGATTCGCGCGGAATAGCATTACGCAGGCTGCCTCCTTCAATTGATGCCAGTCGTAAATCATGTTCAACAACAGCATGCTGCAAAAAACGGTTCATCAGTTTGTTGCTGTTGCCACGCTGCAGAATAATTTCCAGCCCCGAATGGCCTCCTTTTAAACCGGTAATCGCCAGTTTAAACGAAGCCACACCCTGGGTTACAGGCTCCTCTTTGTATGAAAATGTTGCGTTGGCGTTAGTTCCGCCTGCACAACCAACATAAAGTTCGCCTTCGTCTTCCGAATCGAGGTTCAGCAGGATATCGCCTTGCAGCAAACCAGGTTTCAGGCCGAAAGCTCCTGTCATGCCTGTTTCTTCGTCGCAGGTAAACAATGCTTCAACCGGACCATGTACCAGGTTCTTTGCTTCCAGCACCGCCATTGCTGCTGCTACACCCATGCCATTATCGGCACCCAGGGTAGTGCCATTGGCAGTAACCCATTCGCCATCAATATAAGCTTCAATCGGGTCCTGGGCAAAATCATGCACTTTGTCGCTGTTTTTCTGCGGAACCATATCCAGGTGGGTTTGTAACACAATGCCTTTGCGGTTCTCCATGCCAGGGGTAGCTGGTTTCCGGATAATGATATTTCCTACTTCGTCCTTGATGGTCTCGAGACCGAGGTTTTTACCAAAATCGCACATAAATTGCTGAATGCGGTCTTCGTGGTTCGATGGACGGGGAATTTGGGTAAGGCTGTGAAAATTTTTCCACACAGCTGTGGGTTCCAGTTTAAAGATGTCTGAGTTCATTGTTATATTTGGTTGAAGTTTTAAGTTAATACTTTGCTTAGTAAATGAAAATCAGTGTTATACGATTATGTTTTTACGCTTGTGCCCAATGTTTGGCTGCCGGGTTTTACCCTGTTGCTTGCAGTCGCTTTTATGAAGTTTTAACCTGCCAAAAGTAATGAAAAAACGATGTTCAGATTACTTGTCAACATGTGATATGTTAAAACTTGTGAAATTCTATAAGCCGAGATGAACCACCTTTTTAGTCTCGAAAAAAGCTTCCGAAAAATAACTGCTCAGGTTGTAAATATGGCACTTGTTCCTGAATGGAGCAAGTTCTGCCTCAAGGTCGCCTCCTTTCAGGTAAAGTATACCGTTTTTTAAAGAATGACGACTGTCTTTTTTGATGTTGTTTTCAATCCACTTCACAAATTCCGGTAAGGTGGTAACGGCGCGGCTCACTACAAAATCGAACTTTTGTTTTACCTCCTCAGCTCTCGATTGTATGGCTTTCACATTTGTGATGCCGGCGGCTTTTGCTACTTCATTTACTACTTTAATTTTCTTTCCGATCGAATCAACCAGCAGGAATTCAGTATCCGGAAACAGGATGGCCAGCGGAATTCCGGGAAATCCTCCCCCGGTACCTACATCCATAACCTGCGAGCCGGGCAGAAACTGCTGTACGCGGGCAATCCCCATCGAATGGAGCACATGATGCTCATAAAAATGCTCCATGTCCTTTCGCGAAATTACATTGATCTGGCTGTTCCATTCAAGGTAAAGGTCCTGGAGCTGGCTGAATTTCGCGGTTTGTTCAGCAGTGAGAATCGGGAAATATTTGCGGATAAGTTCCATAATCGGATGTTCGTTTGCCAGACGCAAAAATAGGATTCTTAATCCAAATCCTCAGGTAATTCGTTATTAAAAAATTATAGAAGAATTATTGCTTACAACTTCTTTTATTTTCATTGCGCTTTCTCATTTTTTATAAACGAAATTGCATTGCGGGTTGGTGAATTTATAGCAACATGGCCGTTGGTAAGGTTATGTTGCGGTTTGCTTTGGATGATGTAAAATTTTCGAATTTGCTTCTTTACTCGTTTTATTAACCTGTTTTTTTTCACCTTTGTACAATGATTAGCAATATCCCTTTAATTACTGTTCTTGGTCCAACTGCTGTTGGAAAAACTTCTTTTGGTGCCCGCCTGGCCGTGGAGTTGGATGCTGAGATCATCAGTGCCGATTCGCGTCAGGTATTTAAAGGTATGGATATAGGCACCGGGAAGGACATTGCCGATTATCGGGTAGGTAATAAAATAGTTCCGCACCACCTGATCGATATTGCTGAGCCAGGGAGCGAATATAATGTTTACCAGTTTAAGCACGATTTTCTGGAAGCCTGGCAAGCAATACATTCCAGAAATAAGATTCCGGTTCTTTGTGGCGGCACCGGCATGTACCTTGAGTCCGTATTACTGGATTATGACCTGGTTGAAGTGCCCGAAAATGTGGCGCTGAGGGAAAAACTCGCCGGCTTGCCCGATGAGGAACTGATACGGATGATTTCTACTGCCCGCCAATTGCATAATACCACCGATACTGCTGATCGGGAGCGACTAATCCGTGCCCTGGAGATCGAACTTTTTAAGCAGGATCACGCCAACCTGAATAAGTGGCCTGATTTCAGCAATACCCCTGTGTTTGGTATCCGCTTCGATCGTGAAATAATACGCAACCGGATTACGCAACGCCTCTACCAGCGCCTCAACGAAGGAATGATTGACGAAGTAAGGCAGCTGATGGAGAACGGCGTGAGCGCAGACCGACTTCTTTTTTATGGCCTTGAGTATAAGTATATCACCCTGCATCTGAAAGGTGAATTGTCATACAGTCAGTTGGTTAACTTGCTAAATACGGCCATTCACCAGTTTGCCAAGCGGCAGATGACCTGGTACCGGAGGATGGAAAAAAAAGGCGTCAGGATTTTCTGGCTTGAAGGTGAAAATGGGTTGGAAGCTAATATTGACAAGGCATTATTATACCTTAAAAATTTTTAAGCATAATTATCAGAAATACCAAATGATTTAATTTTTCAGATTTTAAACATTTTGGATGCATAGCTGTTTAAGTATTGTCTAATTATTTATTAAAATAGTTAAACATAAATTGAAATCACAAACCTATGATACGTAAGCCACTGATTCTTGTTTTTATACTCCTCGTAACCGGGAGTTTGTATGCTCAAAATGGTTCCATAAAAGGCCGGGTGTACAACGTGAAAAATAATGATCCGATACCGTTTACAAACCTTATAATAAGCGGTACCAATATTGGTGCTACCAGCGACATTGACGGAAATTTCTCGTTTACCGGTCTGAACCCCGGTTACATAAAACTCGAAGCCAGTTCAATTGGATTCGAAAAAGTGATGACTGAGGAAATTCTGATCACAAACGCAAAAACTGCTTCGATTGATATAGCCATGAAAGAAGTGGGCGTGCAGATTGCAGGTGTCGAAATTACTGCAGCAACTTTTAAACGGGTCGAAGAAAGCCCGGTTTCTTTAAAGTCCCTGGGCATTGCGCAAATTGAGAAAAGCCCGGGCGCCAACAGGGATATTTCAAAAGTAATACAATCGTTGCCCGGTGTTTCTTCATCCGTTTCGTTTCGTAACGATATCATCGTGAGGGGCGGAGGACCATCTGAAAACCGGTTTTTGCTCGATGGTATTGAAATCCCAAACCTGAACCACTTTGCAACACAAGGCGCTTCTGGAGGTCCGGTGGGAATTATAAATACCGACTTTCTCCGCGATGTTGATTTTTACTCGGGTGCATTTCCGGCGAGCCGCGGCAATTCGCTGAGTTCGGTAATTGACATGAAACTGATCGACGGAAATCCTGATCGCATGATTTTTCGTGCAACCCTGGGTGCCAGCGAAACGGCTTTAAGCGTTAATGGTCCACTGGGTGATAAAACCAACCTGCTTTTTTCGGTTCGAAGGTCGTATCTGCAGTTTTTGTTCAGCGCTATTGGGTTGCCGTTCCTGCCTACTTTCAATGATTATACCTTAAAATTAAAGACCAAATTTAATGTTCATAATGAACTTACCATCATCAGCATTGGCGCGCTTGATAAAAGTGTGCTCAATATGGGTATAAAAAATCCAACGGAGGAGCAGCAGTATATTCTAGACTACCTTCCCACCAATAACCAGTGGAATTATGCCATAGGGGCCAATTATCGTCACTATCGCGAAAATTCCTACAGCACACTTATTGTTAGTCGTAATATGCTTTACAATGAGGCTGTTAAGTATTTAAATAACGACGAAAGCAGTGAGGATAACAAAACGATTGACTATTCGTCGTACGAAACTGAGAACAAACTAAGGTACGAAGAAGTTTTGCGGCAGAACGGCTATAAATTTACATATGGTGCTGGCGTAGAGTATGCTAAATATCAGAATACTACTTTTCAAAAAGTGTTTATTCCGGCTGGCGAAGACACGGTTACTCAAATCAATTATACTTCGAACCTCGATTTTTTCAAATGGAGTTTATTCGGTCAGGTAAGTAAAAGTTATCTGGACGAAAAGTTAACTCTCTCACTGGGTTTGCGTTCGGATGCCAATAGCTACTCTTCGCAAATGTCGAACCTTTTAAAACAGGTTTCACCCCGTTTCTCAGCATCCTATTCGCTCACAACCAAGCTGGCGGTTAATTTCAATACCGGGCGTTACTACCAGCTGCCTGCATACACAACCATGGGTTACAGGCTTCCGGAAGGAGAACTGTTAAACAAAACGCTTGGTCTGCGCTACATACAAGCCGATCATATCGTGGCAGGTTTTGATTACCGCCGTAACGATAAATCGAAGCTAACGCTTGAAGGATTCTATAAGTTCTATAATTATTATCCTTTTTCGTTGCGTGATTCAGTTTCGCTGGCCAGCAAGGGTGCCGATTTTGGTGTTGCCGGTGACGAGGGTGTAACACCTACTTCGAAGGGCAAAGCCTGGGGCGCTGAATTATACTATCGGGATAAACTGAGCAAAATGCTGGATGTAACCCTCTCGTATACCTGGGTACGTTCATCGTTTGAAGACAAGAGAGGCGATTTTATACCCTCTGCCTGGGACAACCGCCACATATTGAATGTTACTGCACTTGCCACGCTTAAAAGAAACTGGGATATCGGGATCAAATGGCGGTTTGTTGGTGGTGCACCTTATACGCCGTATGATGAGAATAAATCATCACTTATTGAAGCCTGGGATGCCAAAGGTCAGGGTTACCTCGATTATAACCTTTATAACACCAACAGGTTAGGTAATTTCCAGCAACTCGACCTCATGGTTGACAAAGAGTACTACTTTAAAAAGTGGTCGCTGAATGTTTATCTCGATATTCAGAACTTATATAACTTCAAGGCAGAACAACCTTCAGAACTTGTTCAGCAGAAAGATGCATCAGGGAATCCTTTAATCGATCCGCAGGATCCAAAGCGATATGTGCTTAAATACCTGCCCAGCGAATCGGGAACAGTTTTACCTACATTGGGGATAATTGTTGAGATTTAACAACAATTCCTAATAAATACCGTGAAGGAAGTTTGCGATGGTGAATACGCTTTTATTTATACATCCTGCGCTTTATCTGTAAGCATAGGCACAAACCTGAAAGTTCCGTGTGTTTCGGTTTTAATTTCGGTTT
>CAYNVK010000242.1:0-5855 GCA_964400395.1 uncultured Lentimicrobiaceae bacterium
AATTGAGGCGTAACCGTAAACGTGTTTAAGCCTGTTGGCCGGATCCCGAAAAGCCCTTCGGTGAAAACCCTGCAATACAACCCGCTTTCGGCTGAAAGATGCCTTTGCCCACCTTCGGGGTAAGCCTCTACCGGGTAAGGAACATGCTCACCCAACAGCCTTCGGTTCGAATAATAATGGAGGAATGTAAGCCCGTGTTTGGTATCGCCGGCGGCAAACACACCACGCAGCGCATAGAGCGTTGACCGATCCCAGAAGGTTTTATCGCCCGATTGTGAGGCCAACCCGTCGGCAGTCCAGAGCTCGGGCGAAAAGAGTGCATCAATAGTTCCTTGTTTCCGGTCGAATATATTAACGGTAAGCGGGATACAGATCCATGCCCGCAACTTATCGTTTCCTTTATAATACCGGTATGTATCGAACCCCATTACGTTTGCCCCGAAATACTTTTCGATTTTGGTTTTTAATAATGCTGCTTCTTTTGCATAAGCCGAAACCTGTTTTTTGTCCTTTCCCAGCGATTTCGCCAGGTACGATGTCGAGATTAATGCATCGTAATACAAAGAAGATGTGCACAGGTTGGCGTCTCCAGCAGGAAACCTGCCTTCGAGTTCATCGGAATCGGATGCAACAACTCCTTCGGTATTTAGCTTCCGGCGGTTGTATTCGAGGCACCAGCTAATCAAAGGCCAAAGTTCTTCAGCAATGCCCCGGTCGCCCTGCGAGAGTGCAAAACGGGCCGCGCCATAGGCAATCATGGCTGCATCGCCACGGTCGCCGGCACCATCCCATATGTCAGTTCCTTCGGCTACAATGGATGAAGGGATGGGTTTGTACGCAGGATTCATAAACCGCGCAAAATGGCGGTAAGCATTTAATGCTGATTCGATACCATAATCGTAACCCAGGTAAGGGAAAAATGGATTGATGTACTCAGCCTGGTCATTGGCCCATATGGCTGCGTAGTAACTCAAACCTCCCGGCCCGTGTAAGGGGCCTCCCTTGGTTTGGAAAATGCTTTCCGAAGCTCTTATTTTGGCAAAGGCAAATGCCTTATTCAAAATGTCATCAGGAGTTTCGAGTACCAGGTTCCGGTTGAGGAATTGCAGGAAGTAGTCGCGTTTCAGTAGTTCATTGTCAATGTCAGCCACGCCTGCATCCAGTGCGTTTTTAGCACCGGAAATACTGAGGTAAAAAGTGATTGAATCGCCGGGCTGAACCACAAATACCCCGGCTTTGCCTGATTGAACCCTGAGGAAATAACTTCCTTCGACCCCGTCGGACGGATTTGTAGTCAGGATATTATCAATTTGAGGAATTTCGATAGTTGCAGGTTTTTCGCCAGCGTTTTTAAGTACATATTTTTCGCAAAACATGGGCTTGTCAATCGAAGGAAATAAAATACGACGGAGCTGAAATTTTTCATTGATGGTGCTTCTGATCGTGATTTTACCATCAAGGCTGATTTCATCAACTATTTCCTTAACCGCCGGGCGTTTGTTGATATTAATCTGCTTCACGATATCCGTGTTGAAGGTGCGGGTAAGGCTGGCATGGGTATTATTCGGGATGGTGCGCAGCATGGGCCAAACTATATCGCGGCTGAGGTACAACGACTGATCGGGATTTACACCATAACGGATTACGGCTGAGATGTATTTGCCGCTCATTTCGATATGATCTTTATGTTCAGCAGATGCACCCACCGGCCAGGTGATGCCACCCGAAGGATTTATCTGCCAGCGGTTTTGCTGGGCGTTAATGCAGGGTAAGTAGACATAGCTGAATACAATGAACAGCAGAAGGCCTTTTGTCATTTTCTTTTTATTTTTTAGTACAGGTTGAGTAACCTGAAATTTTGTTTCAGGATTTCGGAGTTTTTTACTTGCTAAAAATTGTCTTTACTTTTTATTCAAAATTATCTCGATAACCGGAATTTCGACATTGGGCTTTAATACCGGCAGGCTTAAACTTATTACATCTTCCAGTTGTGCTTCCGTATTCCAGTAGCCTTTGTTTTCCGAAAACTGAACTTCTGAGCCATCGTGCAGCATCAGTGCATATTTTATTCTGCCTTTAAAGCCTTTCAGGTTGAGTGTGCCTATAGGCCAGTCGAGGCAATGAATATAAATGCGGTTTGTAAGCGGATTGTAGGTCAGCACGCAGTTGTCCGGTGCCTGGAATTCAGGTGGAGCCTCTGTACAACCATAAATAGAACGGCTGTTGTATTTCATCCATTCGCCCATGGCTTTAAGTCGCTCCTGGGCACGGGGATCGATGGTTCCCCGACTTGTGGGTCCGACATTGAGCAGAAGATTTCCGCCTTTGCTTACGGACTCTATCAGCAGACCAAGCAATTGTTTGTTATCTTTCCAGGTATTCTCATCGCGATAGTAACCCCAGGATCCTGAAAAGGTCTGGCAGGTTTCCCACGGAACGCGTTTTCCATTTACTTCGGGCCATTTACTTACTTTGTACTGTTCAGGTGTTGTGAAATCCCATCCGCCTTCAACATCCTGCAGATCAAGCCTGTCATTTACCAGGATATTTGGTTGGAGTTTCCGGACTAATTTCAGGAGGTTTTCCGAATCCCAGTCGTTATGTCCTTTGCCATGAATACCCCAGGGGAAAGAAAAATCGAGCCACAGTATGCTGATTTCTCCATAATTGGTCAGCAGTTCAGTGACCTGGTTTTTAATGTATTCGCGGTATTTTGCCATATCGCGACCTTGGTTGACGCGCTGGTAGGCGGAATCGGAATCCTGGCTTTGCGGATGTTGCATATCGATGGTATAGTCAGGATGATGCCAGTCGATCAGCGAATAGTAAAATCCGATTTTGATGCCTTCGGCTCGAAATGCATCGACCCATTCGCGCAACAAGTCTTTCCCGTAAGGTGTATTTGTTGATTTGTAATCGGTAAATTTTGAATCGAACAGGCAGAATCCTTCGTGATGCTTGGTGGTGATAACCGCATATTTCATCCCGGCTTCTTTAGCCATGTGGGCCCATTCTTTGGGGTTGTACATATCGGGATTGAACATTTCGAAGTACTTTTCGTACTGCTGGTTAGTCATTTTTTCGTACTTTTTTACCCATTCGTGGCGTGAAGGCATGGAATAAAGCCCCCAGTGAATAAACATCCCAAAACGGTCGTCAGTCCACCATTTCATGCGCTGTGCCTTATGTTCAGCTGTTTCTTTAGGGAGTTGGGCAAAACTCTTTCCTGCGTACGAAACGAGGGTGAATGTAATAATCAGCGTGAAAGCGATTCTGTTCAGTACTTCTTTTTTTGTCATGATCGTATTGTTTACGGATTTTTCAGTGAATCATGTGATGAATCTTGTTGCAATCAGATCAACCACTTTATTTAACGTTATGTGTTGACCATTTTAAAACAGTAAAAACAATTTCGGAGTAATTATTTCTTTCGTAAAGCACGGCTATTTCATGTTTACTTATCTTTACGATATCAGCGTAAGCTGTATAATCTCCTTTTCCAGGATCAGTTGATTTATCGACCACAATGGCGATCGGCCAGTCATATCCATCATTTAAGCTAATCCGCAATGTAAGGTTATCCCTGTTCAAGGTATCGGCTGCATTACAGAATGCCAACACATTCTTTCCTTTGCTATTGCCGATAGTCAGTATGCTTCCTTCGCAAACCGGGTCGGGCAATTTTTTATCAAAAAAGACACTGTCCCAGGTTTCGCCTCCGTTTTTACTTACTGCAACAATCCGTGCCTTGATATCACCTTTTTGGTTGCGGGCATTTAACATCAAACCATCACCCGATAGTTGTGCAGCAGTTGCTTCGTTACTTCCAGGCATATTTACTGTTTCACCCAACCTGAAAGTTTTACCATGATCGTCGGTATAAAAAACATGCGAGAAGTAGTCCTCAAACTGATGGGCAGGATTGCCTTGTGAATGATTGGCCGCCACCAGTATCCGTCCTTTGTATTTGCCCAAAGTAAACTGCATGGCATGTCCGGGAGTATTGGCATACGATCGCCAATCGTCCTTAAAATTATATGCCGGATTTACTGATGGCTGATTCGGCCGGTGAACCTGTTTTGTTATGTTAACGGCATCGGACCATGTTTGGCCTCCATCCGTTGAAGTTTTGTACCACACTTCGCGAAGGCCGTTTCCTTTTCTGATTTCTCCTTCATGGTTATTCCCGGTATTATAGAACAGGAAAATCCTGCCCTGCGGGAAAGCGGGATCAGTATAATCAGCCACAGGTGCGGGATTGCCAGCCTGTAGTGAATCATAATTCACAACAGTTGTGATGGGACTCCAGGTTTTTCCCTGGTCATTACTTCGTTTTAAAACAATATTGATATCGCCAAAATCGCCGCTTCCATTAACCCGGCCCTCGGCAAAAGCAAGTAGCTGCCCGTTGGATAAGCGGATAATTGCTGGTATACGATAGCTTTTATGTCCTTCGGTACCCGCGGTAAACACAGGCACTTGCTGCGCAAAAAGCACAAGGTGTGATACTGTGATTAAAAGTGCAAGTTTAAACCTGAGCATTGCATCCCGCGAAATGTGACTTTCAGTGAAAATTATGTTGTAGTGTCGGTTTCTTTCTGAAATTTATGTCAATCAAATCCGCCATGTCCCCTGTAAAGTTTTACGGGTTTATCCAGTTTCAACTTCAGCACGGTTACATATTTGTCCAGTACATTTGCAGGAACATCAATATACACCAGGCCGGGCACCGGGCTCCACGATATTTTTCCTACAACTTTATGCGTTAATTTTGTGCCATTTCCGAGTACGGTTATTTCTTCAATCTTATTGTCAAGTCCTTTCAGCATAAAGGTTCCGCTTGATTGACCATGTAGAAAAAGATACAGCGTTGTTGAATCTTTGGATAGGGTAGTGGGGCCATAAAAATGTCCCTGGGGAATTCCGCCAATGGTATTAAAAATGGCTTCGCCGTGTTTTTTATTCCATGCGCCCAGTTCTTTCAATATGTGAACCTGTTCAGCCGGGATAGTGCCGTCGGCCATCGGGCCCATATCCAGCAACAGGTTTCCGCCATTAGATACTGCATCCACAAAAATGGTAATGATTTCGTATGGGGTTTTCCAGTTCTCATCGTGATGAAATCCCCAGTTGTCGTTGGTGGTCATGCAAAGTTCCCACCAATCGTATTTGGGGCGCGAAACCGGGAAGTTCTGTTCGGGTGTGGCATAATCGCCATAGCCCTGTAAACGGCCGTTAATAATGGCTTTGGGGTTGTTTGTAAGGATGATGTTACGCACTTTTTCCGATTCCCACTGTTCGGCGCTGTGTTCCCAGTCGCCATCGAACCAAAACAGGTCGGGATTCAGTTGGGTGCTGATTTCTTTTATTTGTCCCTGGAAAAATTTCCGGAAGCGGTTCCAGCGTTCGTAGTCGTTTTCAATTTTGTACCTGGAGCTGTCGTTCAGGAAGCCCGGGTAATCGGGGTGCGACCAGTCGAGCAGGGAGAAATAAGCGCCGCATTTAATATCGCGTTTACGCAGTTCTTCAAAAAACGGTTTTATCATATCGCGTTTGGCCGGTGTGGCTTTTACGCTGCTCAGGTCGTTCATTTTGGTGTCGTACATGGCCACTCCGTCGTGGTGCTTGGTAGTAATTACTGAATACCGGGCGCCGCTTTCCTTAATCAGGTCGGCCCAGGCAGCCGGATTGTAATTTTTCAGGGTATAACCCTTCAGCTGCTTCATGTAATCGGGATAGCTTATTTTTTTGTTATGAAAACTCCACGATTCATCAATGCCGTCGACCGCATAGATGCCTGCATGAATAAAAATTCCAAGCTTGGCATCGGCAAACCACTGCATCTTATCTTTTAT
>CAYNVK010000243.1:0-5850 GCA_964400395.1 uncultured Lentimicrobiaceae bacterium
TAGACTTTTTCGTTCTTTTGTGTCATGACAAAAGAACAAAATCAAAATCAAGATAAAATTAAACTTAAGGTGGTTCTATTTCCCGGCACATCAAATTAATATATGCCATTAAAATATATGACCGATTTTTTGTTATTTTGTAACAGCTAAATGGCTATTCCTTATTTTCGGAGCAAATTCCGGAACACATTAAAAATCCTGCAACATGAGGGTAATCATCAAAATATCGTGGCTCAGCCTGCTTCTTATACTTACCACCGTCAGCCTGTTTGCCGGTAAAATAAATATTGTACCGCTCCCCATGCAACTTACCGAAGGCAAGGGAGAGTTTGTAATAAAAGCTGGCACACGCATACTTACTGACGAAACCAACGGTACGCTGGAGGTTGCTGAACTGCTGGCCGACAGGATTAAATCGGCGGCAGGCATCAACCTGGGGACGGGAAACTACAATGCAGCATTCCCGAAAAACAACACCATTGTTTTTACTACCCTGGGCGCTGATCCGTCGCTTGGCAAGGAAGGTTATACCATTGAGGTTACAGAAACCAATATTTTTGTAAAAGCAGTATCGGCCAATGGCTTTTTTTACGGGTTTCAAACCCTGTTGCAACTGCTGCCGCCCGATATTGTCAAAAATTCAGCCATTGTAAAAACCTACAGCATTCCCTCGGTAAGCATAAAGGATAAACCCCGTTTCGGCTACCGCGGAATGCACCTCGATGTAGGCCGGCATATTTTCACCGTTGAGTTTATCAAAAAGTACATTGACCTGATGGCCATGTACAAGCTCAATACTTTTCACTGGCATTTAACGGATGACCAGGGCTGGCGCATCGAAATTAAAAAATTTCCCGGTCTAACCCGGGTTGGCTCGGTACGCAATGGCACCCAAATCGGCAAAACCGAACTTACTGACTCAGTGTCCTATGGCGGTTTTTATACCCAGGAGCAGGCCCGCGAAATTGTTGCCTATGCTGCCGCCAGGTTTATTACGGTAATCCCCGAAATTGAAATGCCCGGGCATTCGGTGGCAGCCCTTACCGCCTACCCCACCCTTTCCTGCACCGGGGGGCCTTTCGAAGTACGGAAACATTGGGGCGTTTCCGATGATATACTGTGTGCCGGAAACGATTCGGTTTTCACGTTCCTGCAGGATGTGTTAACCGAGATCATGGATATTTTTCCCTCTAAATATATCCATATCGGGGGCGATGAAGCACCTAAAGTCCGCTGGAAAGCATGCCCGCGTTGCCAGGCCCGCATCAAAGCCGAAGGCTTAAAGGACGAGATGGAATTGCAGAGTTATTTTATAAAGCGTATCGAAAAATTCCTGGTATCGAAAAACAGGCGGCTGCTGGGATGGGACGAAATACTGGAAGGCGGGCTGGCTCCCGAAGCTACAGTGATGGCGTGGCGCGGAATACAGGCTGCCATTGATGCCGCTACACAGGGCCACGATGCCGTGATGACGCCGGTTGATTACTGCTATTTCGATTATTACCAGGGCGACCCGGATACCAGTCCGGAAGATATGGTCGGTTTCTTGACCCTGAAAACCGTTTATTCCTACAATCCGGTCCCTCCTGTGCTAACTACCGACCAGGCCCGGCATATTTTGGGTGTGCAGGGCAACGTGTGGACAGAATTTATAAAAACGCCCGAAAAGGCCGAGTATATGGCATTTCCACGCGCCATAGCGTTGGCCGAGGTAGCCTGGTCGCCACAGGATCGACGCAACTGGGACGATTTTTTGGAACGTATGGATAACCAGTTTGCCAGGCTGAGCTTCCTGGGGGTAAACTATGGCAAAGCTTGTTTCAATGTCGATATCACCACAACCAACCCGGATAACCGAAACCTGGTGGTGCTTGCCAGCGAAACAAAAGGCCTGGAAATTCGATATACGCTGGATGGGAAAAGCCCGGATGCTAACTCAGCCGTGTATGTCGCCCCATTTGAACTGCCGGTTTCGTCCACGGTAAAGGCAGCCCTGTTTAAAAACGGGAAAATTGCCGGCAGCATCAGCGAATGCCTGGTATCGAAAAATAAAGCATCGGGCAAACCTGTAACCATTATCAAGCCCTATTCGTTCAAATACCCGGGCACAGGTAATCAGGCCATGACGGATGGTTTATCCGGCACCGATTCGTACCGGAAAGGATGGCAGGGTTACGAAGGCACAGATATGGAGTTTTCGGTCGACCTGCTGCAGCCAACAGCCATACATTCGGTAAGTACCCGTTTTTCGAACAACCCACCGGCCTGGGTATTATTGCCTGCAATGGTGAAATATGAAGCATCTGCTGACGGCAAAACCTGGACAACGCTTGGTATGTTGAATTTCGAAATTAACGAGTCGGATGTAAAAGAAGTGAAGGAAGCACGAGTAAATTTCCCCGAAACTAAGGCCCGTTACATTAAAGTAAGCGCTGCCAGCCGCAAAGTACTGCCCACGTGGCATGCTTTTAAAGGTGAGCCTTGCTGGATATTTGCCGACGAACTGGTAGTTGAATAAACTGACGGGAACACGGCCTGCAAATTTTGTTCATCTCGCTCTAAGGCTGGTTGTATTACCTGCAAGCCTCGTTTATATATTCGATGATTTCTGTGAGCTGCGTAGGCTCAAACCAGGTATAATCATCGGTGCGGTTAAACCAGGTAAGCTGTCGTTTGGCATAACGGCGGGTGTTGGTTTTAATGTTGGTTACAGCCTGGCCGAGTGTAATTTCCGAATCGAGGTACTGAAAAATTTCCTTGTAGCCAACCGTGTTCAACGCATTCAGATGCCTGTAGGGAAGCAGGCTTTTTACTTCATTCACCAGCCCATTTTCAATCATCTGATCCACGCGCATTTCGATACGTTCGAAAAGCTGAGGCCGTGGAAGGTTTAACGCTATTTTTATGATATTGAAATCGCGGCTTTTCTGGTTGTTAAGGCGCTGTTCGGAGAATTTTTTACCCGTAGTAAGGCAAACCTCCAGGGCACGAAGCAAACGGTTCGGGTTGTTGATATCAACCGTTGAATAATATTCCGGGTCGTTTTCGAGCAACATTTGCTGCAGTTTGGCCAGGCCCTCGTCCTGGTAAATCCCCTTCAGAAAGGCTCTGAGTTCCGGGGCCGGATCAGGGAAGTCATCAATTCCGTTACACAGCGCATCGATATACAAGCCCGAGCCCCCGGCCACGAAAACCAGGTTTTGGGTTTCGAAAAGCTTGTCCAGCAATGCCAGCGCATCGTTTTCGAACTTCGAAACATTATAATAATCGTGTATGGAAAGCTGTCCGATAAAATGATGTTTTACCGCGCTGAGCTGCTGCGCATCGGGCTTTGCCGTTCCGATCGACATTTCGTTGTAAAACTGCCTCGAGTCGGCCGAAAGGATTTCGGTATCAAAATTACGGGCCAGCGTAATGGCAACATCAGTCTTACCCACCGCGGTAGGTCCGGCAACAACCACAAGATATTTCCCGGAATTTATCAAGCAATAATCAGTTGAAGGGTAAAGTCAGAACCCGCAGGCAAACCTGGTTTGCACGCGTTTCTACCATTCAGGTTCGGTGGTATAGTTTTCGTCAACTTCTTCCTCAAGGTCACCGCTTTCGATCATCGAATTCAGTTCGCCAAGCATGGCATCCTCATCAGGATCATCGAGGAAAGAAAGAAAATTAGGCGTTGTGGATGGGGTAAGCGTTCCTTCTTTTTTAACGCAAACAGGGTATTCCTTTTTAGGATCACCATCGGTAATTTTAACCAGTTCAATAAAGAATGTCCTTGGATTCAGGAAATTATATTCGTAAAGGATACGCTGATGCGGATCTTCAATCACTTCCTTAATCTTCACATCCTCCATAATCATCACGGGGATAGGCGTGCTTACAGGTTTTCTTTCATCATCGTCAACCTCAGCATCGGGAACTTTGAGTCCCATATCTATTAACGTTATTTCACGTTGTTTATTCCATCGCGGATCACAGATGAAGAATGAGGCCAGTTCTTTCTCTTCAATTCCCACTGATTTGAGAATTATTTCGTGAAAATCCTTAAAAGTCTGCCCCGGCTTGATTTCTATATCGCGCAGAAAATCATCCTGTTCTTCATATAAAAGCCTGAAACGGTATACTTGCATGGTATTTTTAGGTTGTATTTTTATTGATGTAAAGGTATGAACTTTTTTACAATTTTGCCCCGGGGGCAATGCATTTCTGCTGATTATTTAACCTGCTTATTTGCAATCGTAAGCCCTGCTTTGGCGCCTTCGCGAAGCATAAGCTGGTAGGCATCTTCAAAATTATTCTGTATTTCGCCTTCAAGAATGGCCTCCCTGATGGCTGTTTTAATGATGCCCACCTGTTTGCACGGGCTGAGTCCAAAAGTTTCCATGATAACTTCGCCCGATACCGGTGGCTGCCAGTTTCGCAGGTTATCTTTTTCCTCAATTTCTTTCAGCTTGGCCCTCACGATTTCGAAATTGGCCATATAGCGTTTCACTTTAGCCTGATTTTTCGATGTAATATCGGCTTCGCAAAGGGTCATCAGGTCGTCGATATCATTACCGGCATCCATCAGCAGCCGGCGAATGGCCGAATCGGTAACAATTTCTTCGGCCAGCACAATGGGTCGCAGGTGCAGTAAAACCATTTTCTGCACGTACTTCATCTTTTCATTCAGCGGAAGCCTCAGGTGGCTGAATACCGAAGGGATCATTTTCATGCCCCTGAATTCGTGGCCATGAAATGTCCAGCCTGTTTTCGGATCGTACCGACGGGTTACCGGTTTGGCGATATCATGCAACAATGCCGACCACCTGAGCCACAAATTATCAGTATGCGGAACAATGCGGTCAAGCACTTCGAGCGTATGTTTAAAATTGTCCTTATGCCCTTTGCCGTCAACATATTCGGCGCCTTTTAATGCAGTAAATACTGGGAAAATAAGCTGCAGCAACCCCGCTTCATCCAGCAGGTAAAAGCCTTTCGAGGGCTTTTCGCTCATGATGATCTTGTTAAGTTCTTCACTGACCCGCTCCATCGAAATAATCCCGATACGTTCTGCATTCCGTTTGATGGCTTCGAACGTTTCGGGAAGGATGGTAAAATTGAGCTGCGTGGCAAAACGGATGGCACGCATCATCCGCAGGGGATCGTCAGTAAAGGTTATATCCGGATCAAGCGGTGTGCGGATCACTTTTGCGTTCAGGTCATCAACACCATGAAAGGGATCAATAAGCTGACCGAAATCAGCGGGTTGCAGGCTCAGGGCCAGTGCGTTGATCGTGAAATCGCGCCTGTTCTGGTCATCTTCAATGGATCCCGGGGCCACCACAGGGTTGCGTGAGTCGCTGGTATACGATTCCTTGCGGGCACCCACAAATTCAACCTGCCAGTCCTTGTACATAAACATGGCAGTGCCATAGGTTTTGAAAACACTTACCTTTTTAACATTCAGTAAATCGGCAGTTTTCTGAGCCAGTTCAATGCCGTTGCCGGTGGTAACAACATCAATGTCCTTGCAGCTTCGGCCCATAATCGAATCGCGCACAAAACCGCCAATTACAAATGCTTCCGTTCCGAGCAACTGTGCCGATTCGGAAATCACTTTCAGTAACTTGCCGGTAGTTCCTTTATGTATTGATTCGAATGCCATGCAGTAAGGTCAATTTGCCGGCAAAGTTAAGCATTTACCTCTCCGCCACAAATGGCAACAACCTTTTTGGCCAACAATGATTTGTTATCACTACTGTCCGGTTAATTTTACAGAAAATCCTGCCATGCTTGATATATCTCGTCCCTACGGGACTTCTGTTAACAGGGGGTTGCTTTTTATTCTACCAATATTCAGTCCCTCTG
>CAYNVK010000244.1:0-5846 GCA_964400395.1 uncultured Lentimicrobiaceae bacterium
TTATTCATCCCGCTGCTTGCCGGTACTGGATTGGAGGATGATGGCGATGCCATGCTGTTAACCGAAGGGACAACCCCGCTTGCTGCGGGGGCGGCTTTAAAGCGGGTAATGGCCAGCCGTTCGAGCGATTGAAGGATTTCGATGTTTTTAGAAGCGATGCGTATATTCTGTTTTACTTTATGCATCTCGAACCAATCGCGTTGCATTTCGAAAAACAACTGGAGTTTTGCATCGCGCAGGGCTTCAAATTTGGCGGCAGCCATCAGGCTCATTTCGTCCCTGGCCGATTTTAAATATCCAAACCAGGGGAACATCTGCATAAGCCGCATATCGGCAACCTGGTTACCACCCAGCAGTTCCATGGGGCTGAGAAATATGCCCAGGCTGAATTCGGGATCGGGTAAACCTCCAACTTGTGGCACTTTTTGCAAAGCGGCCTGGTATTCGTAAAACCGCTGCAATACCGTGGGATTGTTTTTAGCAGCCAGATCAAGGTATGCATACAGCGAATCGGCCTGCTGGGCCTGGCTCCTGAGCCCGCCTGCCAGGGACAATATTATTAAAAGTATCGTTGCCTTATTTTTCATTTTCATCAATGGTGTTTATGGGTTGAATAGCGGATGAAGTGTGACTGCTAACGGCATGTTCTCTCCATATTGCCTGGAATAAAGGAACCACGAATATGGTCATAACCTGTATCACCATGCCTCCAAACATGGGTATGGCCATGGGGATCATGATATCGGAGCCTTTACCGCCCGACGACAGCACCGGAAGCAAGGCAATAACGGCTACGGCGGTAGTCATCATAGCAGGGCGCACACGACGCATCCCCGCAGTAACAACAGCTTCGCGAACTTCATGCACGGTGCCAGGATGTTTGTCCTCAAATACCTGGTGAATATATGTTCCCATAATTACACCATCATTGGTGGCAATGCCAAACAAAGCAATAAAACCTACCCATACGGCTACACTCAGGTTAATGGTATGCATCTGGAACATATCGCGGAGGTTGATGCCGGCAACGCTGAAGTTCATAAACCAGCCCTGCCCGTAAAGCCACAGCATGATAAATCCGCCGGCAAAGGCCACAAACACACCGGAAAAGTGAATGAGTGATGCAGTAACCGTGCGAAACTGCATATATAACAGCAACAGGATCAGCAGCAGGCTCACCGGGATTACGATGGACAGCCGTTGGGTTGCCCGCAGCTGGTTTTCATAATTCCCTGTAAATTTAAACGATACGCCTTCGGGTAACCTGAGTGTGCCGGTGCTGATTTTCTGCTGAAGCATTTTTTCTGCTTCCTGCACTACATCCACTTCGGCTTTACCTTCGTTTTTATCGAAAATCACATACCCGTTGAGGAAAGTGTTTTCGCTGCGTATCATCTGGGCCCCTCGCGTGTAGCTGATGTCTGCAATTTCGCTCAGCGGGATCTGTTGCCCGTTCACGGCCGGTATCAGTATACGTTTCAAATCGTCGGGGTTATCGCGCAACTCACGGGCATACCTGGCGCGGAGCGGGAAACGCTGCCGGCCTTCAACCGATATGCTCAGGGTCATGCCTCCTACTGCCACCTGCAGTACTTCCTGCACATCGCTAATGCTCATGCCATACCTGGCCATGGCTTCGCGGTTCAGGTTTATTTCAACATAAGGAGCCCCGACAGCCCGATCGTAAAAAACGGATGAAGCTTTTACCGAGGGTACTTCTTTCAGGGCCTGTTCCAGCTGTAATCCCGCGGATTCAATGGCATCGAGGTTGGGGCCGAAAACCTTCAGCCCCATGGGAGCGCGCATACCTGTTGAGAGCATCACCAGCCTGGTTTCGATCGGCTGAAGTTTTGGCGCCGAGGTTAAACCGGGAACATCGGTAACTTTAACGATTTCGTTCCAGATATCATCGGGTTTACGGATCTCAGGACGCCACTGCCTGAAGTATTCGCCACGGTTGTCGACTACTAAACTATCGGTAACCACGAGCCTGTATCCCTCTTTTTCAGGATTATATTTTGACCCGTTTTTAAAAATATAACTGCCATCATGGTCTACTTTAAAGCGTTTGCGATGCCCGTTTTCGTCGAGTGCATATTCCGGCCGGTAGTTAATGGTATTCTCGAACATTTGAACCGGCGCGGGGTCGAGGGCTGAGTTCACACGACCCCATTTGCCGACAGCGGCCTCTACTTCGGGAATGGCTGCCAGCCGTTTATCGAGGGTTTCGATATAATCGAGATTTTTTTCGATGCTCGAATGTGGCATACTGGTTGGCATCAGCAGGAACGAACCTTCGTTGAGCGAGGGCATAAATTCCTTGCCGGTGCCGGGAAATGTTTTCACTGGCATTTGCCAGGCTGCTGTTTGCCTGAAGTTTTTCCATCCTGTTTTTTCGGCAGCAGTCGCAATAAAGCCAAGCACTTTTTCGCTGCCTTGCCATGCCAGCAGCCCCAGCAGTAAGGTTATGGCCGGAATAAGCAGGAATTTTGCTTTGTTGGCCAGGGCCCAGCGCATGATGTTTTCGTAAAAATGTACCATCCACATCAGCGCAAGCAAAATGACCGCGATAATTGCACTTACAAACACGAAATTTATAAACGTACTGTTGTGCGCGCCCAGCGGAAGCCATTCAATGGAAAGGAAATAGGCCGCTACCAGCACGGTAATGGCGATGTTGATATAATTAGGGTATGCTTTGTGATGTTCGGGCCAGCGCGTTTCCAACAGGTTGTTTATCCCAACGGCTACGATGGCCAGGGCAGGCCATGTTTGCCATAAAATGATGAACAGCAGTCCGGCCCCGATCAGAATTACATTAAAAATGCGCCGTATTTTTCGGGTATCGATACGGATGGAAAAGAATACATGAGCCAGGGTTGGCAACACTATAATGCCCAGCAGAAATGCTGCAACCAGTGCAAATGTTTTTGTGAATGCCAGCGGGTGAAACAGCTTTCCTTCGGCCGCCTGCATGGCAAATACCGGCAGGAAACTCACGATGGTAGTGGCTATGGAAGTTACTACGGCAGCCCTTACTTCGGTGGTTGCCTGGTAAATAACCTGCATCAGCTGTTTGCCCCTGATGTTTTTATTTTCAGGTTTTTCGAGGTGCCGGAGTATGTTTTCCATATCCACAATCCCGATGTCGACCATCACTCCAATAGCTATAGCAATACCCGACAGCGCCACAATATTGGCTTCAATTCCGAACAACCGCATCAGGATAAAAGTCATCAAAACACCGATAGGCAACAATCCGGCCACGATGAGCGATGCCCTCAGATTCATTACAAGTATAATGATGACAATGATACTGATGAGGATCTCATGCGATAGCGCCGACTCAAGTGTTCCAATGGTTTCCTTAATAAGTCCTGTGCGGTCGTAAAAGGGCACTATGGTTACTTTCGAAACCGAGCCATCGGGCAATGTTTTCTGGGGCAGTCCGGCTTCAATTTCCTTGATTTTTGCTTTTACATTATTAATTACTTCCATGGGATTGGAGCCATAGCGGGCAACAACCACTGCGCCTACGGCTTCGGAACCGGCCTTATCGAGGCCACCCCTGCGTGTAGCGGGGCCAAATGCCACATGGGCCACATCTTTTATGCGCACCGGCACATTATTCCTTACGGCAACAACCGACAGCTCGAGGTCTTCGAGGTTTTTAACATATCCCAGTCCACGAACAATATACTCCACGTTATTCAGTTCCATGGTTTCGGCGCCTATATCGAGGTTGCTCTTGCGCACAGCATTCATTACATCCATCACCGAAACATTAAAAGCCTTGAGCGCTTCGGGGTTCAGATCCACCTGGTATTCCTTCACAAAGCCGCCTACCGAGGCTACTTCCGAAACGCCTTCGGCTGCGGCAAGTCCGTATTTCACATAAAAATCCTGAATGGTCCGCAACTCCTGCGGGTCCCAGCCCCCATTGGGTTTCCCCGTTTTGGGGTCGCGGCCTTCGAGGGTATACCAGTAAATCTGGCCCAGGGCGGTGGCATCCGGCCCCAGGGTTGGCTGCACACCGGGCGGCAAAGTGCCGGTGGGTAATGAACCGAGTTTTTCCAATATCCGCGACCGGCTCCAGTAGAACTCCACATCATCCTTAAAAATGATATAGATAAACGACATGCCGAACATGGAGGTGCTGCGGATGGTTTGCACCCCGGGTATTCCCAGTAATGCGGTGGTGAGTGGATACGTTACCTGGTCCTGTATGTCCCTGGGCGACCGGCCCATCCATTCGGTGGCTACAATCTGCTGGTTTTCGCCAATATCAGGGATGGCATCTACCGAAATCGGGTCCCGGGGCAGGAACCCTGTTGTCCAGTTGAATGGCATAAACACAATGCCAAGCACAATAAACGCGAGCAGGCAGATAAAGGTGATGAGCCTGTTCTCGAGAAAATATTTTACGAGTCGGTTAAACATGAATTTGTTTTTGTGATTTTTTGCGGGTTTCTGATGATCAACAATCAGCTTATTTTACCCGCCGGGCATAGGGTCTGGCGGGTAAAACGCTGCTGTGTTTTTGCTCGGATTACTTTAACCGGGTACTGTCGGCCCCGGTTGTAAGTGTGGTGTCGGCTGCTTCTTTTTTAATCAGCGCCATGCCACATTTCGGGCAATCACCTGGTTTGTCGCTTTGTACTTCGGGGTGCATGGAGCAGGTGTATGTTTCTGTTTTTGCAACCGCTGTTTCTTCGGTGGCTGTATTTTCTTTCGGTGAATTTTTACAAGCGCTGAAACCAAGGGTTAATGAAAGCGCAATGGTGGCTATTACAATGAATGTTTTCATGGTGTTGAGGATTTTAAATGATGTTGAGCAGCAAATGAGCAGTATCCATCCAGGGAAACTGAGTTTGCGGAATTTTTTTTAAGAAAGGGTTTCAGGATGCCGGAAACGCAGGTATGCATTATTGGCACATCTCGAAATACAGGTGAGGTTAAACCTGGAGATGTGGGTTTATTAACAAAGCACAGCTATGCCCGGGAAAGGGAATGTCAGCAACGGAAATTGCCGAGTGAAGCCGGCGTACAGCCGGCCCGGTAAATAAAATCCGCTCGTTGGAATTTTATTTCAGTAGCATAATTTATACACGAAAATGCAGGTGCATGGGTGAAAATTGCAGCCTGTGGCGCAACAATTTCGGTTGATGCAGGCGTCGAAACATGCGATCCGGATACAAACTGGTCATTCACTTTGGTGAATGTGAAAATGTTCCGGCATTTGTCGCAATGACCGCTGCAACACGATTTGGGTGTGGCGAAAAGGCTGAATGATTTTTGCACCTTGCCGCAAAAATGCCTGGTAACGGGTATCCCACCGGTTGAAACCAGCAGGAGCAGCACGATGGCTATATGGGCAATTTTGCGAAACATAATGCTATTTGAAGACGCAAATATAACAAAGAAATGAGTTGATGGTTTTTGTATTATAATTTAACAATAGTGTCCGACAAAAAATGAAGTGGGATTGTTATAAAGCCTGATTAATTGGGAGATGTATCCCCTATCCCGCGGAGAGGGGTAGGGGTGAGGTAATACTTGTAATTCAATTTCTTAACTCGTTCTGCCAATTGATAGTGATTATTAAAATCAAATAGCCGGAGGCCCCGAGAATCAAAAAGGCACCGGCTTTGTTAGTAATGGTTTAAAAAAATCTCAAAACCAACATGATTACAGAAAGCCTGAAATTATCCGATGTTATCAACCGGAATATTCTGTCTCCTTGTCACCGTGTCTCCCCTTCTCCCATCGCCTCTCTGAAAATTAAATATATGACTCTATAATACATAGAGCTAAGCTCAATGTAACTTGTCGTGTAAATGCATGAT
>CAYNVK010000245.1:0-5822 GCA_964400395.1 uncultured Lentimicrobiaceae bacterium
TTATAATAAATCATAATAATAAA
Source organism: uncultured Lentimicrobiaceae bacterium (assembly GCA_964400395.1). GTDB lineage: Bacteria > Bacteroidota > Bacteroidia > Bacteroidales > UBA4417 > UBA4417. Next base: position 24 of record CAYNVK010000245.1, read on the forward strand.
AATTCCAGATGCCGCAGGAAATCGAACGCAAGTTCCTGGTAAAGGAAGGATACAAAGATATTGCCCATGCCTCCACCCGGGTTATGCAGGGATATCTCTCATCAGTGCCCGAGCGAATTGTAAGGGTGAGGATTAGAGGAGAAAGGGGATTTCTGACCATTAAAGGAGTTTCGAACCTATCTGGCACAAGCCGTTACGAATGGGAAAAGGAGATACCGGTAGCCGAAGCTTACGAATTGCTTGCCTTGTGCGAACCTGGTATCATCGATAAAACCCGATACCTTGTGCAGGCAGGCAAATTTACTTTCGAAGTGGATGAGTTCCATGGCGATAATGAGGGACTCGTGGTTGCAGAAGTTGAGCTCAGTTCGGAAGAGGAAATTTTTGAAAAGCCTGCCTGGCTTGATGTAGAAGTTACCGGTGATAAGCGCTACTATAACTCAAAACTGGCAAAATTGCCGTATAAAATGTGGTAACAAGCTAAAGTTGCTGAATCTTCGGCAAATCCCTTCACGTCTTCATCCATTCGCCTTCCATCTAACACCTTACTGCTTATACCTTACACCTTACATCTTACACCTTACAACTTTTCCAGAATATAATTTATCATCCGTGTATACAGGTGGTAGGTGGTATTGCCGCCATATATGCCATGGTTGCGGTTGGTGTACAGTTGCATTTCGAATTGTTTGTTGGCCTGCACCAGCCGTTCGGCAAATTCCATGGTATTCTGTACATGTACATTATCATCGGCCATGCCATGGCAAATCAGTAAGTTGCCTTTCAAATCCTTTGCAAAATTCAATGGTGAATTCTGGTCGTAGCCGTCCGGATTTTCCTGAGGCCGGCGCATAAAACGTTCGGTATATATATTATCGTAATATCGCCAGTTTGTAACCGGGGCAACAGCTATTCCGGTTTTAAATACACCATTTCCTTTCACCATGCAGGAGGATGAGATATATCCGCCAAAACTCCAGCCCCAGATGCCAATGCGTGTTGAGTCAACATAAGGGAGTGTGCCCAGGTATCGGGCGGATTCAATCTGGTCGATGGTTTCGTATTTGCCCAGCTGCATATAAGTGGCTTTCCGGAATGCTTCGCCCCGGCCGCCTGTGCCACGACCATCAACACAAACTACAATATATCCAAGCTGAGCCAGGTATTCTTCCCATCCCAGGTCCCACGCATCGAGGGCACTCTGCGAATCAGGGCCGCTGTATTGTGTCATGAACACAGGGAACTTTTTTGTCGGATCAAAAGAAGGTGGCTTAAGCATCCAGCCATTGAGGCTTATATGTTCTGAAGTTACAAACTGGAAAAATTCCCTGTAATTAAAACTGTAATCACTCAATTTGCTTTTCAACGCCTTGCTGTCGCTCAAAACCCGCGTCGGTTTTCCGCTGGCGTCAAAAAGTATGGTGTTTGGAGGCGATTGTACACTTGAGCTTGTGATGTAGTAGTATTTATATCCATTGCTGAATTTGGCAACGTTAGTCCCAATGTTCATCGACAATCTTTTCTTTTCGCTGCCATCCCATTTTATGCTGTACACCTCCCGCTGGTAAGGGCTTGGCTCAGCTGAAGTGTAAAAAATAAGCCGGTTGGCTACATCGCAACCATTCAGTTCGGTTACATCGAAATTCCCTTTGGTAACCTGGTTTACAAGCTGACCATCCATTGAATACAGGTAAATGTGCGAATACCCATCGCGCTCGCTCCTGATTATAAAGTGTGCTGAATCGGATAGGAAACGGATGTCGTCGTAGTAGTTATCGTCTATATAGTATTTGTTGGTCTCTGTAAAAAGCAAGCTGCTCTCCAGGGTCTGGGTTGAGGCCAGCAGTATATCAAGTTTATTCTGCAAACGATTCACTTTAAAAATGGCCAGTTTCGCCGAGTCGGGCACAAAGCGTATCCGCGGGATATAAATGTCAGTATCATTTCCGATATTGATAGTGTGCACGATGGAATCGGCCAGATTGAAGCATTGCACTGTTACCTTGGAGTTTTCCTCGCCGGCTTTCGGATATTTAAAGGTTTCAACGCCGGGATAAAGTTTATTCTGATCGAGCGAAGGTGCCTGGCCCTGGAACATGGTCATGCTGAATTCGGGCACCCGGCTTTCGTCGAAACGGATCCAGGCCAGCGTTTTGCCGTCGGGTGACCAGTCGAATGCCTTATTGAATGAGAATTCCTCTTCATACACCCAATCGGGAATCCCATTAATTATTGAGTTCTTTTTGCCATCGGTGGTAACCTGAACCTCGGTGCCTGTAATGAGATCCGCATAAAAAAGGTTATTCTGGCGTACGAAGGCAACTTTTGTGCCATCAGGCGAAAATGTGGCCACCTGTTGCTTTCCCTTAGCCGACAAGGGCGTTAAAGTACGTTTTACGGTATCGTAAACATAGTAATCGGCTACAAATGATCGCCGGTAAATCGCTTCTCTTCCGGTAAGCAGAAGTATTTTAGTTTCGTCGGGGCTAAAGCTATAATCGGTGAATGTTTTTATAGTGATGCTGTCGAGGGTATTCAGATCAAGGATGGTTTTGATGCGTTGGCCGGTCAGGAAGCTGAAAACCGAGATTTGCGTGCCCTGGTTTTCGATCTTACTGAAAGTGATGCCATCTTTCATCGACCTGAGTTCACGTATCCCGGGAGCATTAAAAGTGTAATTTTTAAAAAAGTCATCAAATTCGAACTGTTTCGTGCCATTCTGGGCACTAAGTGTGAGTGAGCAAAGCAGGAAAAATGCTGAAATCGCAATGCCTTTGAAAATGTTTTTCATACGTTATTAAATATGCTTCAAAATTATTCATTTTCGTGTCATGAACAGGCACCAGCAGCTAAAAATCAAAACAAAGTTCACAATTATACCAATTGCCATTTTTACATGCTGAATGATTATTCATGAAAATCGTAAGAATTAAATGCTATTTTTGCAAACACAATCGCGTTGTTAGCTCAGTTGGTTCAGAGCATCGCCTTGACAGGGCGGGGGTCACTGGTTCGAGTCCAGTACAACGCACGCTTTAGCTCCTGATTTCCCTTCTCCCACATTCCTCTTTCCTTTTGGGTTTATCATTCTGGAAATGAGTGCATTCTTTTTTTTAAGCAGTTAAAATACGAGCTCAATAATATCTTTTTTCTGTTCGTGTATTTTGTACACAAAAAAAACATGTAATTTGTTAGATGTAACAAATAATGATTATTTTTACATTCCGAAAATGTTTGATGGTAGGTTTAGTGTCTGACTTAAATACCTGAACTGTGTATCGTAAAATGAAAACGCTGAAGTTTATTTTGTTTATTCCCGTATGCCTGCTGGTACTGGGGATCTTAAACTGGGCATTTATTCATTTGCTCAACTGGACCATAATCCGCACGAATTTATGGTACAACGAACTTGATGTGGTATTTTTTGTTTTGCTGGCTCCTTTTTTCTGGGGTGTAATCTGGGGCATTTTTAAACTCATCGCCTTGGCTACAGCTGCATTGCTGATACCTGTGTCGCCCGACAAAAACTTCTCACTGTACACCCTTGGTATTCTGTCATTAGTGAACTGCCTGGCCCTAATTGTATATTTTTGGGTACGCGATGTGGATTACTCCTGGAAAGTAATCCTGATGTCGATGATTATCACGCTTTTTATAGTCGATTTCTCAGCCTCTATCGTTCTGGTGTTTTCGAAAAAAGAAGTTCACGGATTCGAAGAGTAACCAGGAATCTCATCAGGGCTTTCATTTTATTTTTCCCCAAACAAAATCCAGATTCCTCAACACTTAGTCAGGCAATCTAATACCTTTATGTTGGTTTAAACCGGAAACCGGAATGGGTTTTTAACCCTTTTAGTGGTTTTGTCAGGGTAATGAACAACAAACTCAGGTGCTTTCAGCAGCGAATTTATTTTCTCAACGCTGGTCAGGCTATTTACAAACCACACTTTAATTACCGGGCCTTCCTTTGTAAATTCCGTCTGAATCCGAACAACTCCATCATCGTTAGAGGCATGCGATACCAGGAAGGGGATCCATTGCTGCATCTCTGGGTCCCAGGCATCATCAAACGGAAGTTCATAAATCATTAATTTATCGATTGAATAGCTTTCGTATTTATTAAACGAAACATCAGTTGTTGGGAGAAACTTAGCCACAAATTCTACTGCGGGTATAGTTCCGCTTTTCTCTCCTTTTTCGTTGATTGCGAAGCCGGTTTCTACCGTGGTTTGGTCTTTCCCTTCACCCAGTACAAGGGTGGGTTTGGATGCGGCAGCTTTTATTTTGTTAATATCGGTGAGCGTTTTGTCATAATAGATGGTTGCCTGCACCGGCTCGCCAAAAGTGGTAGTGATTGCCAGTACTCCTTTTTCCTGTCGGAGCAATTCGGCCAGGTACGATTGGTCGTTCGGATCGAAACAGCGGTCGATGCCTGTTTGCAGATAGCTGATATCGCCTGAGGTTTTTCCACGAAAGTTGAGCAATTCCGAAAGCGGGGTGAAGATGGCCTTTTTTACACTTTCCGCGTCAGTTAGGGTTGCATCGTAATAAACCACTACCCGGTGGTGTTTCACAAAAGTTTCAACCCCGGTTACACCCGGCACTTCTTTCATATGGTTGGCAAAAGAGCGTGAACTTCCAAAGCATTTTATATTTTTAAGTCCATCCATTTGCACCATTTGTATGTTCTTTCCATCAGATTTTCCCCAGTTTTCGCTAATGGTAGGTAATTCGTAGTATGTGGCAATAGTGATTGCGGCAGCCGATAGCACGATGGTGGCCAAAGCCGGTAGCCAGGTCAGGTTACGTTTATTTATGGTAAGAGCGCCTTTTTCGGGACATTTTACAACACAATCCACACACAGGTGGCAATCGATGTGGTCAACGGTTGATACATTTGAAATGGGGACAGCCATGGGGCATTTTTTGTCGCAGATCCTGCAATGGGTGCACAGATCATCGTTTCGGGTAACGCGCAGTGAAGGAAAGACGAGGAATCTGAGTGTGGTTGCTTCGAAAAGAAATCCTGCCAGGCAAAGTGCGCCAAGCAACCAGGGCCAGGGAATAGTTAATCCGGCAACGTATGTGAGCAATACCCACAATAAGGTGACAGCAGAAGCCGGAAGCGCATACACCGCAATATTGGTAATGGCTCCCAGCGGGCACAGGTATTTGCACCAGAACTGGCGAATAAAAAAGGAGCCCGCCACCGCAAGCAGGAGTGCCGGGATGGCGTACCATAGCACCACATCGCCGCTAAATCCTGTAAAACCAGCATAAAAGGGATCGAACTTGCGGCAGAATAATTCGCTGGCCGAAACGGTAAAGTAAAAAGTAATAAACAGCAATACGTATTTGAGCAGACGCAGGATTTTGTCGAGATTCCCTTTTAAGGTTACCTGCAGCCCGGCTTTCCGGCCTAGGATGCCCATCCATTCGGTAAAAGTTCCTATTGGGCAAACATAGCTGCAAAACAATTTGCTGAAAAGTACAACTGCCAGCAGCAGGGTAATTCCCAGCGCGATCTGAACGGTAGTCATGGAGCACGCCAGCGAGTGAGTCGAAAAATAGCTTGCCAGCGATTGCATTCCGCCAAACGGGCAATAAGCTTCGAAATCGGGATTATAATTGCGGTCGAACCATGGCCGGAAAAGCATATAGAGCAGTAGTGCGAAAATGCCCCATTGAAGGGTGATCCTGTAATAGTTTACGGGTGATTTTTTGTTAGCCATGGTTTTAATGCTGGTGCGATTGTGAAAATTAAATATGCTGCGAATGTATTAAATGAATATATATGTT
>CAYNVK010000246.1:0-5795 GCA_964400395.1 uncultured Lentimicrobiaceae bacterium
AGCCTGATGAGTTGAACAATGCCTACAAAACCGTAATCGGTGATAAACAACTGACCTGGCTGCTCGAAAACCTGGTTACCAGCAAGGCTACTTTTAAAATAGTTGCCATGGGCGGACAGTTTCTTTCGGATGCACCCGAAAATGCCGAGGCATACTCAGCCGGAGGTTTTAACAAGGAACGTGAAATTATCATTAATTTTATTTACCAGTATAATATTAAAAACGTGGTATTTATTACCGGCGACGTGCATTACTCCGAAATATCAGTGCTGAAAAAAGAAGGTAAACCTGCGATATACGACCTGACTTTTTCGGCGCTTACCTCCGGACCGAATACCTCCGGCGAATCGTGGAAAAATACACTGCGTGTTCCAGGCACGGTGGTAATGGAACGAAATTACGGGATGATAAAATTCAGCGGCCCGGCAAAAGCACGTAAACTCACGGTGAGTTGCTTAAATTCGGACAACAAAAAATGTTGGGAGCAGGTAATTGAACAGGAGTAATATCTGCAACCTGTTTGTTTACGGGAATTGATTATGATTACAACCGTTTCAGGATCCTGAGGCTATGGGTATAAGCGCCTTTTTCGACGTTGAAAATTCCATTGTGATCAATATTATCAATCCGTACCTGCCCCGAAGCATGAAGTATTTTTCCGGGCTCAATGATAATGCCTACATGAATTATTTCACCTGAGGGATTGTCGAAAAACGCAAGGTCGCCCTGAATGGTTTCGTCAACAAAGTCAATTACATTGCCGTATGCAGCCTGTTCAGCCGCATCACGGGGCAAATCGAATCCGCGCATATGGTAAACTACCTGTACCAATCCCGAACAATCAATCCCCATTATACTTCGCCCTCCCCATAAATAGGGCGTATTCATGTAATCGAGGGCAGTTTCAGCCACTTTTGCAGCATTAAATTTTTTAGGTATAGCTTTTCCTTTTTCGGTTGTAGTGTAAACTTTTTCGCCCAGGTGAAAAGTGTTGTTTGTCAGCAAGGGGAGTTGGCAACCTTTGCCGAGCATTATATATGAACTGTCGTTTTTACAATAACAAACTGAGGTTCTTTCTGCTACAACATGCATGGTGCTGTTCCTGATTTTTTCGATAAAATCAGTCTTAACTTCGAGCGATTGTTTGCGGTCAATCCAGCCATTGTATTTATCAACATGGGTTTGTATCAACAGCCAGTTTCCTCTTTCTTCGAGTATTTCGAATGTTTCTCCAAACAAAATCTGCGTTACCATTTCGCTTTTATCTGTTGGTTCAATGCGTACAGGAACCTGTGCCAGCGGGCAAATTGCATGTATAGTCATGTTGATCTGATATTTATGTCAGTATTATCTTCCGGCTTCGTGCATCCACGAATTGCAGAAAGAGTCAAAGATACTAATTGATCGTTTGAAAACAAAAATTCATATATTCGTATGCTTTATTCCGACATCATGAATTTTAGAATCAGTAAAAAACAATGGCGCAATTATTACCAGGTGAACAAGGTAATACTGTTCCTGTTGGCCCTGGTGGTTTTACTGGCATTGTTTCCGCGCGAAGGTAAATTTAAATACGAATTTCAACGTGGCAGGCCATGGCAACACGACGACCTGATTGCTCCTTTTGATTTTGCAATTCTAAAACCGCAGTCGGAATTACAATCGGAACGTAAAAAAGCACTTTCGGAGGCATACTTGTTTTTCAGGGTCGATAACAATAAGGTTGAGTATGCCAAAAGCGAATTCCTGGCCCGCCTCGACCGCGAAGCGCCAAAACAGATCAGCACACAGGAAAAAGAGCTGCTGATCAAAACCGCTTTTACATTGCTCGATACCGTGTATAAGCTCGGTATCATTGAAATGATCCCCGACCTGGAGAAAAGAAGCTCTGATTTTAAGATTGCCGTGGTCGAGAATAACCTGGCTAAAATTGTACCTGTTAATAGCCTGCTGTCGATCGGAAAGGCAAATGAATTTATACTGCTGCATCTGCCGGCTTACCCGGGCATTAATACAAGACTTATTTTGCCGGTATTGCAGTCGACCTTAATGCATAATGTTATTTTTGATGAGGATCTTACCCTGAAACAACGTGAGCAGTCACTTGCCGATATTTCAATTACCCGGGGGATGGTGCAAAAGGGCGAAAGGATTATTGCCAAAGGCGAACTTGTAAACGAAACTAAGTTTCAACAGCTCGAGTCGTTGCGCCTTGAGTTCGAAACCAAGTCGGGTTCAGGTTATAACTTTAAGATGATATTTGTGGGGCGGCTCATCCTGATATCCATGGCACTGCTGGTTTTCGGGTTATTCCTGTACACATTCAGGCACGACATTTACTCCGAAAATAAAAATATAGTGCTGCTGCTCTTGCTTGTTACCATCATGGTATCGTTCACCACCTTTATCATGAATATCAAGGTGTCGTATATCATGGCAGTTCCAATTTGCCTGGTGCCTATTATTGTCAGGACTTTTTACGATACCCGGCTGGCCCTGTTTGTGCATATTATCACCATTATTGTACTGGGATTCCTGGTTCCGAATAGTTTCGAGTTCTTATTCATGCAACTCATTACCGGCATCATCACCATTATCAGCATCGTGCGCCTGCATCACCGTTCGCAGTTTTTCTTCACTTCGCTCATGATCATGGTTTCATATTCGGTTATCTATATTGGGATGACACTCATGCAGGAAGGTTCAATTGCACAGGTGAGCCGTGTAAGTTTCCTCATGTTTGGTATCAGTGCGTTACTCACGCTTTTTTCGTATCCGCTCATTTATCTTTTCGAAAGTATCTTCGGGATGATTACCGATGTTTCATTGATCGAATTATCCGACACCAATTCGAAATTACTACGCGAACTGGCCATCACCACGCCGGGAACATTTCAGCACTCACTCATAGTTTCGAACATTGCCGAGGAGGCTGCACGGGCTATAGGTGCTAATTCGTTGCTGGCACGTACCGGGGCCCTGTACCACGATATTGGCAAGATGGATATGCCCATGTATTATATCGAGAATCAAACCGGGGGGATAAATCCGCACGATGATCTCTCGTACGAGGAAAGCGCCCGCATCATTACCGGGCATGTAATCAGGGGGATTGAAAAAGCAAGGCTGAACAAAATTCCGGAGGCTATAATCGATTTTATCCGTACCCATCACGGAACCCGGTATACCCAATATTTTTATAATAAATTTAAGGAAGAAAATGGCGATGAACCTTTCGACGAAACTCCTTTTCGGTACCGCGGGCCAATCCCTTTTTCGAAAGAAACATCAATACTGATGATGGCTGATTCGATCGAAGCCGCATCGCGGTCACTTAAATCGCCCAGCGAGCAAGATGTAAGCGACCTGGTTGAACGACTGATTGATAACCAGATGGAAGGGAAGCAGTTTCGCAATTCGCTGCTAACGCTGAAGGATATCTCCACGATAAAGAAAATTATCAAAAAGAAGTTGATGAGTATCTATCACATCAGGATCGAATACCCGGTTGTACGCTAACAGCGTGAATAGCTTAAAATTTAATTTTTTCCAGGTAATCGTGGGCTTCGGGCCCAAGGTTAAAGAGTAGGTCAATAATACTCAGGTCAGGGATAAAACCCAGTTTTTCCTCAAATACCTGAATGTACCGGGGCATTGCTACCGGATTATGATCAGTCCGGTTTAATTTTGGATGAAATGTATTTCTTAAATCGGCCATATCAACCTCGTGAAAATACTCCCGGGTGTATACCAGTTTTTTCGAATGGCAACCCAGTGCTTTTAATAACAGGCTGATTAACTCATCGTTAAGCTCAACGAGTGATTGGTGTTTTTTTTCAAATATGGGTTCCAACAAATCGCGGTAGTATAAAAAATATGGCGATTTATTATACGCAGTAACCACTGAGCGCCAATGCAACTGTTGCCAGCCTGTGGAATAATCAATCAGTATATCTTCAGTTTTGGTGTGGTTCCCATTTGTTTTTTTTACAGGCACCGTTAGCCCGAGTATGCCCGAAGCTGTTGCAATATTACACCTGTTCCTGTAGGTTTGCTTGGGGAAGGTTTCATGGATTTCGATGCTTATGCTTTCTGATTGAATAACAGAAGCCATCCACGAAATAGGGGGGAAGTATGCTGTTGAAAGAAGGATTGACGACATTCGTAGGATTTGCAGCAAAAGTACTAAAAAGAAAAAGGGCGGCCAATGGGCCGCCCTTTTTGCAAAAGTTTGATTTATCAGTTTGAAGCGAGCAACACTTCATTGATAGCATCGGTCATAGCTTGTTTGGGTAAAGCACCCATGGCCATCTGTGGTTTTCCGTCCTTGGGGCAGAAGAGCAGCGAAGGAATACTTTGTATCCCGAATGCGGCTGCCAGTTCCTGTTCTGCCTCGGTATCAACTTTATAAATATTTATTTTGCCTTCAAATTCTTTCGAGAGTTCTTCAAGAATCGGGGCAACCATCTTGCAGGGTCCGCACCAGTCGGCATAAAAATCGATAAGGCAAGGCAGGTTGCCTTCAAATTTCCATTCCTGGTTTTGTTCGTAGTTAAAAACTTTTGTTAAAAAGGTTTCTTTGGTTAAATGTTCCATTGTGATTATTTTTTTTCTAATTATTAAATGTATTACTTTTTCTGAAGCAGCAATTCTGTTATGGCCTTTTCATAGGTTTCTTTCGGCAAAGCACCCTGCGCCATCTGCGGATCACTATCTACCGGGCAGAAGAAAACGGTCGGGATGCTGCGGATCCCGAAAAATTGTGAAAGCTCCGGTTCTTTATCGGTGTTCACTTTATAAATAGTAACCTGGCCCTTGTATTTTTCACCCAGTTCGGCCATAATTGGGGCTACCATTTTACAGGGCCTGCACCAATCAGCATAAAAATCGATGATGCATGGTTTGTCGCCTTTATAGGTCCACTGCTTGGGATTTTTCTCAAAGTCATATACTTTTTCCAGAAACATGGCTTTGGTGAGATATACAACATGCTCTTCTGAAGCAGGATTTGTACTGTTTGTTTCCGTATTGGATGCAGTTTTCGTTATTTGCGGTGTAACTTCACCCGTGCCGGCTGTATTTTTACCTGGGGCGGCTGACCCTCCGCAGCTGCTAAGCCAAACGATGGAAAGCAGCGCTACGCCTATGATTGTCTTTTTCATATCTTTTATTGTTTAGTTTCCTGGTGCAAAAATATGCATATTTTTAGATATAACGCATAAATATCACCATTATTTTATATTTTTGTCAACAATTATTGTGCCACTGCAATTTTGTCATAAATTGACAATGAAAATATTAGCATTAAACATATGGATGTTAAAAGAGTTGTAAAGCTGAAGGAATTAATCGGGCAGCTTAGCCCTGACCAGTTCAGGCATTCATTCAGTAGCCGCGAGGAATGTCTCGAAATATTGGCTCATGCCAAATGGGCAGATGGATATATTTGCCGTAACTGTGGCCATGATAAATATTGTAATGGCGGAAGTCCGTTTTCACGCCGCTGTACCCGTTGCAAAAAAGATGAATCAGCAACAGCGCATACCATTTTTCATCACTGCCGTATCGATCTGCCCCTTGCTTTCGAAATGGCATATATGGTTTGTGGCGCGCCTAAAATTCCTGCGCTCGAATTATCGAAATCACTGGAAACCAGGCATACAACTTGCCTGAATTTTAAAAAACGCATCCTGCAATGTCTTCAATCGGATGGAAATATTATTCGTGCCGGGGAGGCTTGATTCAGAGCCTGTTTTAATTTGTTGCTCTTACCTTTCTGAGGGGAGACTGGGAGA
>CAYNVK010000247.1:0-5782 GCA_964400395.1 uncultured Lentimicrobiaceae bacterium
CTAAGCACCCAGCACACAGCACTAAGCACTCAGCACTAAGCACTCAGCACCCAGCACTAAGCACTACCACACAAACGGTATAACCCTTTTTGTACGATCCATATACGCCCGGTAGCCGGGGTAATGACTGCAAAGTAAGTTTTCCTCATGTAACATCTTTACCACCAGTCCTGCCACAAGCAACAGGCAGATAATCAGTTTTATATAATCGAACTGGCCGGCAAGCAGCGCGGCTGCAAATATAAAAACGGCGGTATACATCGGGTGCCTGATAAGTCTATAAGGTCCTTGCGTTACCAACCTGCCATGGTAAACCGGTGTCGGAACCACGTTGAAATTGCCCAGCTTCATTACCATCATAGCCCACATGGCCAGCGCGCACGACACTAAAAGCAGCAGGTAACTCCACCAGAGGAGTGATAGCCAGCGGGTAAAAATGAGGAGGGCGAATATGCAGCCAAACTGCACGCCAACAAGTATTTTCCCTTTCATTGGTCTTCAGCTGATGGCATAATACGTTTTCCTTTTTCGGCTTTTTGTTTACCCAGGTCCAGCAAATGAAGTTCCAGGTCCTGCAATATTGGCCCAAGGGCTTTAATGGGTTCCTGCCCGATGAGCGCTGCCAGCTGTACCCCGCTTATTTTTTTCACCTGGGTTAAAAGATGTTTAACCTTTTCGTCGGGAATAGCCCCGTGAATAACGAGAAAATACCCGAACTGTTTATGCAGAGGCAAAAGGAAAAGCCCATCACTGTTGTTGGCCAGCAGGCAGAAATCACTGCGCAGATCTTCATCCTGGTAATGAAAAAATTTGTGGTAATTCAGGCTGTCAGTTTTCTCGGAATACACCGGCAAATCATCTTCCCTCACCAGGTTAAGCAAGGTTGAGTGATTAATGAAATGCACCAACTGTATCACCGGGATGTTGGTTGCAATACCGATAAACGCATCTGCCGGTTCGAAAGCGGGTTCAAGTTTTGGTACGCGGGCCATTGCTTTACATATTGGGTTAAAAGTGGTCTGGACCAGGATTTACAGAAAATATTTATTTACCAAATTTGCAGCATCACATTGTATTAGGGCAGCGCGCAATTTTCAGGGAATTCCGAAAACTCACAGCTGCTGAGCATCCTGATCACGAGGGTTAAGCATAATCCAGTTTCACGGTATTGGTTTGCCCTGAAACGTAAATTGGAGTACTGGCAACTTTTATCAGCAGTTGTCCTTTTTTTATGCGGCCTTCTGCAATAAGCTGGTCGGTAATCAGCTTAAAGGTTTTGGTAGTGGAAGTAACAATTTTATCAAAATAAAACCCTTTGATTCCCCACACCAGGTTTAACCGGCACAACAGGAAATGGTTTCCGGAAAAGATAAAAATATCCTGTTTCGGGCGCTGGCTGCTGATCCGCTGGGCCGAATACCCGGTTATAGTCATGGCAATAATGGCATGTGCATTCGATTCAATGGCTATATTACAGGCCGATGACAGTACCGAATCGGAGATAATGCGGACCTTATCAGCCTGGTTGGCGATATGGGGCTTATTATAAATATCTTCGGTTTGTTCCACTTCCCAGATTATTTTCTGCATGGTTTCAACCACCTGTACCGGGAACGAGCCCACGGAAGTTTCGCCGCTGAGCATAACAGCATCAGCCCCGTCGAGCACCGAATTAGCTACATCGTTCACCTCGGCCCTGGTAGGCCTGATGTTGGTAATCATGCCTTCCATCATCTGCGTTGCCACAATAATGGGTTTCGAATGCTGGTTGCACTTCCTGATCAGCTGTTTTTGTACCAGCGGAACCTGTTCCAGCGGAAGCTCCACGCCCAGGTCGCCACGGGCAACCATAACGCCATCAGCTTCAGCAATTATTTCGTCCATATTGCGAACAGCATCGGGCTTTTCAATTTTGGCAATAATTCCGGGCATATTGGCTGGAGTGCCCAGTTGCTCGATGGTCGATTTAAGATATTTAATATCCTCGCCTTTTCGTACAAACGAGAGGGCAATCCAGTTCAGTTCGTGCTGAAGGATAAAAGCCAGGTCGTTTTTATCTTTATCGGTAAGCGATGGCAGCGAAACAGCAGTATTCGGGAGGTTTACCCCTTTTTTGCCTGAAAGAATTCCGCCATGAATAACTTTTGCCTTTACCTCATCAACGCCATTGGTTTCAATAACGCGGAAAAGCAGCTTGCCGTCATCGAGCAACAAGTCTTCGCCGGGTTTTACATCACGGGCAAATTCGGGATAGGTAATATACAACCTGTCGGCAGTGCAAAGGCATTCGCGGGTGGTAAACACAAGTTCATGGCCGTCGTGCATCATGGCTTCTTTGTTTTCGAAGGCGCCGATCCGGATTTTCGGTCCCTGCAAATCGCCCAGCAAGGCTACATGGGTTCCAAATTCAGCATTGAGCGAGCGAACACGTTCAATTACTTCGAGGTGCTCACTGTGTGCTCCATGCGAAAAATTTAACCGGAACACATCAACACCGGCTTTTATAAGTTTACCCAACATTTCGCGGCTCGAACAGGCGGGCCCAACAGTAGCAACTATTTTTGTTTTCATAGCTCGGATTATTGATTTTGATTACGCACAGCGTCCTGAATTTCTATATAAATATTGCCGGCTTCCGGAATTTCTTTTTTCAGGTCTTTTTTTACCTGTTCAATCAGATCTTCCGCTGCCGATGCTTTTATATCATTCTCCATATCCACTGATAACAATACCAGGTATTTGCTGTCGCCCATAACCATGGTTTGCATGCGGTTAATATGCTTTATTTTTTTATAGCGATGGATCACATTCCTGATCATCTGGCGTTTTTCGCGGGGCATGCTTTCGCCCACAATCAGGTTTTTAACTTCGGCAATTAATAAAATTGAAACAGCCAGCAGCAGCAAGCCTACAAAAATACTTCCAACAGCATCGAAAACAGGATTTACCAGCCAGGCCAGCAAGGTCGAAATTAATACGATTACCAATCCTGTCATTGCAGCCGAGTCTTCCAAAACCACCACCACCAGGCTAACCTGCGTTGAAGCTTTAATAGCTTTGAAGAAAGGCAGTTTGGTGGTTTTCCGGAATTCGCCATAAGCTACCTGGAACGATTTGGCCTCTATCAGAATTGAGCTGATCAGGACAGCAAAAATCCAATAGACATTGGTAAGTGCTTCGGGATGAAATAGCTTATGAAACCCTTCGTAAATTGAAAACAAAGCCCCGACAAAAAACAACAAAACTGCCACCATCAGCGACCAGAAGAAAACCTCGTTGGCATACCCAAAGCTGTGCATTTCGCTGGGCGATTTTTTTGCCTGTTTATGCCCGATAAGCAACAGCACCTGGTTAAAACTGTCGGCGGTTGAATGGATTGATTCGGCTAACATGGCAGCACTACCGGTAATAAATGCTACAACATACTTTATTACAGCAATCAGCAGGTTGCCTGCCAGGGCAAAAATAATGGCTTTATTCGATCCGTGGGCACTCATTCGGGTTGGCGTAAAGGTGGTTATAGATGTTATTTTGCAAATATGGGGATATGGTAATACAAACCTACACGAATTAAAATTAATTCACAAACACGCGGGAAAATTTCCCTGCTTCCGGGAGACGCGTTTACCGGAATGGGTTCAATAAAAAACCATAACACCCCGAAAAGCTCCGGGCTGTTATGGCAATAAAATTTTCAGAAACTAAATTTTTTGAGCCTCAATCTGAAGCAATGCTTTCATGGCAGCATCCTGTTCAGCGCCTTTTATGGAATAGTCGCGGCCTTTGCCCATCGATACTTTATCAACCAATATATCAACCACATACTGTTTGTTATATCCGTGGCCTACTTCGTTCAGGATCACGAATTCAACGGGTCGTTTTTCGCGTTGCGACCATTCAATAATCTGGCTTTTATAATTGGTATTGTTGTTTTCGAGTTCGTGCAGGTCGAAGTGCTGCCTGATAATTTTCTCGATCACAATCTGCCGGGTAAAATTGTAGCCTTTATCCAGGTACATGGCCCCGATCAGAGCTTCGAAGGCATCGCCTTTCATGGAGCGGTACACGTTATTTTTTTCGGTGTTGGCATTAATGAGGGTATCGATACCCAGTTTTTGCGAGAGCTTATTCAGCTGGGCCCTGCTCACGATGCGCGACCGCATTTCGGTAAGGAAACCCTCATCCTTGTACGGGAACATTTTAAACAGGTGATCGGCCACTACTGCACTCAGTATGGCATCGCCCAGGTATTCGAGCCGCTCGTTGCTTACACGGCTGCCGTTATTCAGTTCAAGGGCCTGCGACTTATGCCTGAAGGCCAGTTTATACAAAAAAATATTTCCGGGGTAAAACCCGAAAATATTTTTTAGTGCTACGAAAAGCTGCTTATCCTCAGAGAGAAATACTCTGATAGGTTTAATGACGTCGAAAGTCAAAGTTACTTCACAAATTTCTTAAAAATGAGTGTAGCGTTGTGGCCACCAAAACCAAAAGTATTGCTTAATGCTACGTTAACCGTAGTGTGTTTGGCTTTGTTAAATACGTAAGTGAGTGACTGTTCAACCTCCGGATCATCAGTAAAATGGTTAATCGTTGGAGGAATAATGTCATTCTGAACGGCAAAAATGGATGCCATTGCTTCAATAGCTCCGGCAGCACCCAGTAAGTGACCGGTCATTGATTTGGTAGAGTTCACATATACTTTTGACGAATGTTCGCCAAATAGAGTTCCAAGCGCTTTGGTTTCGGCTATGTCGCCCAGCGGTGTGGAAGTGCCATGTGTATTTACATGGTCGATATCATTTGCGGTTAAACCTGCATCGCGTAAAGCCGAACGCATCGCGTTGAGTGCGCCCAGTCCTTCAGGATGTGGGGCAGTAATATGATGTGCATCAGCACTCATACCAGCACCTGCAACCTCGGCATAAATTTTTGCTCCACGTGCCAGTGCATGTTCCAGGTCTTCAAAGATCAGCGCTCCACCACCTTCGCCCATTACAAAACCATCACGGTCTTTGTCGAACGGACGCGATGCTGTTGCAGGGTCGTCGTTGCGGGTCGATAGTGCATGCATGGCATTAAACGCACCTACTCCCATAACATTTATTGCGGCTTCTGAACCTCCTGTAACAAATGCATCGGCCATACCAAGCCTGATATAGTTAAATGCATCAATTAACGCGTTGGCCGAAGAAGCACATGCTGATACGGTTGCAAAATTCGGTCCCCTGAATCCGTAACGGATTGAGATCTGACCGGCTGCAATGTCAGCAATCATCTTAGGTATCATGAGCGGACTGAAACGTGGTGTGCCATCGCCTGCATTAAAACCTGAGATTTCATCAAATATGGTTGTCATACCACCAATACCTGATGCCCAGATAACGCCTATGCGATCCACGTCCACTTTTTCAGCATCCAACCCCGAGTCCCTTACTGCTTCGTCAGCGCATACCATACCGTAAAGTGTAAACGGATCAAATTTCCGTACTTCTTTACGATCATAGAAAACTGAAGGATCAAAGCCTTTAAGCTGGCAGGCAAACTTGGTTTTGAATTTGCTTGTGTCGAAATGGGTGATTGGGCCAGCACCACTAACCCCATTAGCCAAGCCGCTCCAGAATTCGGGAGCTGTGTTGCCTAACGGAGTCAGTGCGCCAAGGCCGGTAACTACTACTCGCCTTAACTTCATCGAATGAGTTTTACTTATTTCGCGTTGCTTTCGAGGTAAGTGATAGCATCACCTACTGTACTGATTTTTTCAGCCTGATCGTCAGGAATA
>CAYNVK010000248.1:0-5762 GCA_964400395.1 uncultured Lentimicrobiaceae bacterium
GCATGGAAGTTTATTCACAGCCCGTCAAAAGCAGGACTCGGTACTTTATAAACCTGTGGCTGCCGTTGCTCCCGCCATATTACCAGTAATGAAGAAATATACCACAGAGGCAAAGGAGCTGGTAAAATAAGGGTAGAGCCTGATACCATTGCCTGAATTATTGCCAGCATAAAACCAAGGAACCATCCTTACCGGTGCATCGAATTAAGAGGCTGTCTAAAATTTAAAAAAGCTGTTTTATTGCACGAATTACTTGTATTTCTGTCACATTGAGCGAAGTCGAAATGCACTTGTTTAACTCAAGAATGAACAAAAATATTTGATTAGTTGGGCTTCCCTGCCCGACGCAGCAGGCGGGGACTCCGCTCAGCCTGACAGAATAAAAAGCCAAAAACCATTAAACAATTTTAATATGAAATTTAGACAGTCTTTAAAATTTACACTTTAATTCCAAAAATGATGCAATCCTGAATTCCGGACTCGGTTTCCCGCTGCCCAAACAAAATCAGGGCTGAAAAAAATTAACCGCGTGAAATGATGAGAATCATCTTTCACGCGGTTTGCTTTTTGCCGGGCATATAAACCGGCAATAAAATTAATTTCCGACTGTAATCTTAGTCTTCGAGTATAGCTTTTACGCCTGGCAGCACTTTGCCTTCGATAGATTCGAGCATAGCGCCTCCACCGGTTGAAACATAACTTACTTTATCAGCCAGTTTAAATTTGTTTACGGCAGCCACCGAGTCGCCACCGCCCACCAGCGAGAAACCGCCCTGTGCGGTCGATTCAGCAATAGCCAGGGCAATATCTTTGGTACCTTTCTGGAAGTTGCACATTTCGAAAACACCCATGGGGCCATTCCACAAAATGGTTTTTGAACCCACCAGCACCTCGCTGAAATATTTAATGGTTTCGGGACCTATATCCATACCCAACCAACCATCGGGGATCTCGTTCGATTTGCAAACCTTACGATCGGCATTGTCGGCGAAAGCGTTTGCTATAACCGCATCGGTAGGAATCAGGATTTTAACGCCCAGTTCTTCGGCACCGGCCATAATGTTTTTAGCCAGTTCAATATATTCGTTTTCAACCAGCGATCCGCCGATTTGCCCGCCCTTGGCTTTGATAAATGTAAACATCATACCGCCGCCGATAATCAGGTTATCGACTTTACTCAGCAGGTTGTTAATGATTTCGATTTTGCTCGAAACCTTGGCACCGCCCAGCACAGCTGTAAACGGATGCTGCGCTTCGTGCAATACTTTGGTAATGTTGCTTACCTCGTTATTCATCAGGTAACCAAACATTTTATCGTTGGGGAAATATGCAGCTACCAGTGCGGTCGAAGCATGTGCGCGGTGGGCTGTTCCGTAAGCATCGTTCACGTAGCAGTCGGCATAGCTGGCCAGTTTTTTGGTGAATTCCTTCTGCGAAGCTTTAACGCGTGTTTTGGCTGCGGCTTTTTCCTCGTCGGTAGCGGTTTCGGGCAGGCGTGCTTTTCCTTCTTCTTCTTCGTAGTAACGAAGGTTTTCGAGCAACAGCACTTCGCCTGGTTTCAGCGTTGCCGATAGGTCGGCAGCAGACTGGCCCATGCAGTCGTCGGCAAATTTAACCGGTACTTCCAAAACCTGCTCCAGGTAAGGAATCAGGTGACGGAGCGACAGTTTTGGCTCGCCTATTTTCTTGGGGCGGCCCAGGTGCGAACATAGTATGGTTGAACCTCCGCCGGCAAGTATCTTGCGAATGGTAGGCAAAGCGGCATCAATACGGGTGGTGTCGGTAATCTTCTGATTATCGTCGAGCGGGACGTTAAAATCAACCCTGATAAGGGCACGTTTACCTGTAAAATCGTAAGAATCAATGTTTTTCATATGATGAGAATTTGAAATTTCGGAATTGCGAAGGTAAAGAATAAATTAAAGATTTGAAAATGTGAAAATCTGCTACTTTATTAACGGCAATTTTGAGTAGTTTAAATCAATTCACAAGCAACAATCTTGATTTAAATTTCTATTGTGGTTTATGAAGGTGAAACTCACTAACTTTGCTTTGCATTAGTATTCCGTTCATATTCAGGAAGTACGATTTGAATTTAATTCAGGGTCGTAACCTCAAAAGTTTTTTCTAAGTTATAAAAAGTGAATATATGAGAATTACAATCATTTTAATCAGTATTCTGTTAGGTGTAACTGCCTGTACTATTGAAGATACAGATAACCTGAACACTAAATACAGCTCCATTTATGGAAACTGGGAACCAACCGTAGTGGTGTACGATAGTGCAGGTATAAACGTAATGCACAGCATAATTTACAATAAACTGGTTATTAATCCCGACCTTACATATTCCATTTACAGTGATGGAACTACTTCAGTGGAAGATGGTGAAATACAGGTTATTTCACAATCGGACGACAAACTGAAATTATTTTTCAGTGCTCATTACCCCCCATATAGTTCCTTTGCCGGATCGCATATTTTTGGTATATCCGATGTAGATCTGACTTATATTTCTGACACGGTAATGACGCTCAAGTCAAATAATGATCCGTATCATTATAATCCGGAGTTCTTTTTCTGGAAGATTAGATAGAAGTTTCCGCAAATCTGTTTTCCTGTAAAATTGATAAATTGAACGGCCCGGGACAGCTTTCGGGAAATGATTCCGGAAACATGCCAATTGTTTTTATCCGGTTTTTGAATTCAATTTTTCAGCCAAATTTGTTATTCTAATCCGTATCAATTTTCGAAAATTTATTTACAAAAAAGACTGCTATTCATATTATATGTTGGTATATTTGTGCTAATACATTTCCGGATGTTTTTCCGGCATTAAACACTTCTAAAACCATCAATATGGAAAATCTGTTATCTGTGATTATTGTTATTGTTGTCCTGTTCTTTTTTGCAGGCATCCGCATTGTACGACCCACCAACCGGGCCCTGGTTGAAAGACTGGGTAAGTACCACCATTTTGCAACACCGGGCTTTAACTGGATTATTCCAGGTATCGACAAGATGTACAAAATCAACATTACCGAAAAAATGATTAATGCCGAGCCCCAGGAAATTATTACCAACGACAACCTGAATGCCCGTGTTGATGCACAGGTGTATTTTAAAATAAAGCCGGATGAGGAAAGCGTTAAAAACTCGCAATACAATGTTAACAGCATCGAGTACCAGATTGTGAACCTGGCACGCACAACCCTGCGTAACATTATCGGTACCATGACCCTGAAATCGGCCAACAGCGAACGCGGCAAGATTAATAAAGAACTGCACGGAACCCTGCTCGACGAAACCCACAACTGGGGTATCGAGATTGTGCGTACCGAGCTGAAGGAAATTGATCCTCCCAAGGACGTTCAGGAAACCATGAATAAAATTGTGAAAGCCGAAAACGAAAAAATAGCCGCTATCGATTTTGCTACTGCCACCGAAACCAAGGCGGACGGCGAAAAACGTGCCGAAATCCGTAAGGCCGAAGGGATAAAACAAGCTGCCATCCTGCGGGCCGAAGGCGAAGCCCAGGCCATTGCCCTGGTAAACGAAGCTGCTGAGAAATATTTCGTCGGGAATGCCCAGTTACTGAGAAGAATACAGGCCATGGAAACATCCTTGATGAACAACGCGAAAATTGTTGTACCAACCGGCTCCGACCTGGTGAATGTGATGAGCGAAATGGGTGGAATTGTTCCTGTTAAGGGAAAAGATGTGCCGCCGACCATTGTTAAATCATAGTTTTGATTTACGATTTACGAGGTAGGATTTACGAGGTACGATGTATGATTTACGATGTACGATTGGGGAGATAGGTATGTTGACCGACTTTTTAAATTAGAAAGATAAGGACATCATACAAGGTACGAGGTACGGCTGGAGAGGATTGAAAAGCAAAAGGTACGATTTACAATTTCGGGTTACGATGCGTTTGGGCAGCGTTCGTACTTCGGAAATCGTAAATCGTACCTTATTTATATCTGGTAATTTTCAGGTTCAGATTTTGCGGAGTTTCACGGTAAAGTGCCTCAGGATAGGCGCTTCCTCTTCAATGGCAAGCCCGGTTGTAATCTGTTGACGGCGATTGTAAACATTAGCCATGGCAACAGCCACATAATTCATATGGTTGTTGGTGTAGGTACGGCGCGGGATGGCGAGCCTGAGCAATTCCAGCTCGGGATAGCGGTTTTCGCGGGTAACCGGATCGCGGTCGGCAAGTATGGCGCCAATTTCAACGCCACGTATTCCGGCTTCAATATACAATTCAACAGCAAGTGTCTGTGCCCTGAATTGTTCTTTAGGCACATTCGAAAGCACCTTGCTGGCATCCACAAAAATAGCATGGCCACCATAAGGCTGCTGAACGGGTACTCCAAATTCGGTTAATTTCTGCCCCAGGAAAGCCACCTGGCTGATCCTGTAATGCAGGTAATCGTATTCGGTTCCTTCGTACAATCCCTGTGCCAGCGCATTGAGGTCGCGGCCGGCAAGACCGCCGTAGGTGAGGAATCCCTCGAACATGATGCTGAAAACCGAGGCATTACGAAAGAGTTCAGCATCGCGCAAAGCGATAAAACCTCCAATATTTACAATGGCATCCTTTTTGGCGCTCATGGTCATACCGTCGGCATACGTGAACATTTCGGCCACAATTTCGCGGATACTTTTGTCCTGGTAGCCTTCTTCCCGTGTTTTGATGAAATAAGCATTTTCTGCAAAACGTGCCGAATCGAAAATTACAGGCACATTATATTTTTCGGCCATTTGTTTCACAGCCTTCAGGTTGGCCATTGAAACCGGCTGTCCGCCCGAAGAGTTACAGGTAACCGTAACAATGATCATCGAAACCTTTTCGCGCGGGTGATTTTTTAAAACGGCTTCAAGTTTATTGAGGTCAATATTTCCTTTAAACGGATGATTGATAGTGGTGTCGAAGGCTTCGTCGATGGTACAGTCGATGGCTTCGGCTTTCCGGAATTCGATATGGCCTTTGGTGGTGTCGAAATGCGAATTTCCGGGTACTACATCGCCTTCTTTAACCAGTGCGCTGAAAAGCACATTTTCGGCAGCGCGCCCCTGGTGAGTGGGTAGGAAATAGTCGAAACCCAGGATGTCCTTAATGGCCGATTTGAGTTTAAAATAGGAGGATGCACCGGCGTAACTCTCGTCGCCAATCATCATTTCACTCCATTGTTTGTCGCTCATGGCTCCGGTTCCCGAATCGGTAAGCAGGTCGATAAAAACCTGGTCGCTGCGAAGGTTAAAAAGGTTATAACCGGCTTCTTTTATCCATTGTTCCCTTTGTTGGCGGGTACTGCAGCGGATGGACTCCACCATTTTTATTCTGAAAGGTTCTGCAAAAGGCAATTCCATATTACTAAAGCTAAAAGTTAAAAAAATTGGTTCAATACTTTACAGGCATACAGAAAACACGAATTCATCGCGCTTCTTTATGTTCTTGAACCTCAATTTTTTAAACCCCAGCATGATACCTTAAATCAATTATATCTGTTTGTAAGGAGAGGTCAAATATACAATCTTTTGATAAAAAACATGAATTGGTAATATTTTTTTAAACTTTATGAGGCTGTATTAATTTGCTGAAGATTTACAATAGGTTGATTAAAAGACCGAAGTCGGAAGACGGAAGACGGAAGTCAGAAGTCAGAAGTTGGAAGTCGGAAGTCGGAAGACAGATGACATCACCCATTCTCCCCTTCTCACAGTCTCCGTGTCTCCATGTCCCCCAGTCTCCG
>CAYNVK010000249.1:0-5760 GCA_964400395.1 uncultured Lentimicrobiaceae bacterium
TTGTTGATTTAATTCATTACCAAACCAAGTTAGGGGGTATTAACAGAATGCTGGCAGTTATTGAAGAGCTGACAGAAGAATTAACTGAATCGGATTTGGTTGAGCTTATAAATTGGTATCCGAATAAAAGTTCGTTACAAAGATTTGGCTTTTTGATGGAAGAACTTGGGGTATCGGAAGATTTTCAGGAATTAATATTTGAGAATTTAAAGACGACAAATTTTTTTCCGGTTCTGCTAAGCCCAACTTTAAAGGAAAAGCCTGGTGCAATTAATAATAGATGGAAAGTTGCAGTGAACATAAAGCTGGAAAGTGATATATGATTCCAAAACCATATATAGCAAAATGGCAACAACATGCTCCATGGAAAGAGTTTGCACAGGTTGAGCAGGACCTGATTATTTCCAGATCATTAGTCGAAATCTTCACTGATGATTTCCTCCGGGAAAATCTTGCTTTCAGAGGAGGAACTGCTTTACATAAATTATATCTTAATCCTCCTGTAAGATTTTCCGAAGATATTGATTTAGTTCAGATTAAAGCTGGACCCATTAAGCCAATAATGGAAAGAATTGGCGAAGTTGTTACCTTCTTTGAAGAAAAAAGAACAACGCAAGTTCGTGGCCATGGAGCAAAGGCCTTATATCGATTCACATCGGAATATGAAGAAATCAGAATGCGGCTTAAACTTGAAATCAATTGCAAAGAGCATTTTAACATTTTGGGATGGGTTGATTTCCCTTTTACCGTCGAAAGTGAATGGTTTTCGGGTAAAGCCAACATAAAAACATACAATATAAACGAACTGCTCGGAACTAAACTGAGGGCATTATACCAGCGAAGCAAAGGACGTGACTTATTTGATTTGGATTATGCACGTAATAATCTTGAATTAAATTATGATCAAATTATAACCTGTTTTAAAAAATATACTTTGTTCGCAACCAATAATAAATGCCCAACCAGAAAGGAGTTCCTAATTAATATTGAAGAGAAAGAAAAGAGCGCTGAGTTTATTGGAGATATGGAAGCTCTCTTAAGACCAGAAATTGGGTACAATCAAAGTGAAGCTTTTAAATGGCTAAAAGCAGAAATAATTGAAAAAATCTAAATGATATATCACTGTGTCCGGTTAATTTTAGATTGAAAACCGGATAGTCTTTTTATTTATTGTCCATACTGTACTTTTCGGCAACTGATGTTGATTTAAATTCTGATAGAACAGAACAGCGAATAACGAGGCCTGAATAACAGGATCGTGCAAATACCCTTCCACCCGTTGCCACCATTCCTTCAATTCCCACATCCAACATCCACAATCCTACATCCGCAATCGCCAATCCGCAATCCGCACTTAAAATCCCTACTTCACCCTGCCCGGGTTGTTGCTAACAAACGCGCCCCATCCCGAATAGCTTTTTGTGGTTTCGCCCGGCGAACGCTGGAAATAATGGCAGCAAGCCACGGCTACAGCATCGGTTGCATCGAAATATTTGGGTTGCTCGGTTATAACCAGAAGCCTGTTTATCATCCCTGCAACCTGCTCTTTTGAAGCGTTGCCATGCCCGGTAATACTTTGTTTCACCTTACGTGGTGAATATTCAAAAATGGGGATATCGCGGTACAGTGCCGCAGCCATGGCCACGCCCTGCGCACGGCCCAGTTTGAGCATACTCTGCACATTTTTACCGAAAAACGGCGCTTCCAGGGCTACTTCGTCGGGATGGTAATGATCAATGATGCCCAGCACTTTTTCGAAAATATGCTTGAGTTTCAGGGGCTGGGTGTCGAGGTGGTCAAGTTTGATAACATCAAGTGCTATCAACTCAATTTTCTTACCTTTATCCGCAATTAAACCAAAACCCATAATGTTGGTTCCCGGGTCAATGCCTAGTATAATGCGATCGCTTGTCAAAGTGAGTGAAAGTTATGTATTAAATTTTTGTAAGCCCCTGTTTATTATGCACTTTGTAAGCCTGCTGGTGGTTGCTGCCCCAAGTAGCGGTAGACAGGTAAAACTTGTTGTAAGCCAAAAACACGTATCGTGATTCTTACGTCAAAAGTACGAAAAACAATGGATATTGCCACGCGGCTGATAATTGCAGCCCTGGCGCTGACGTATATTTTTTACCGCATTTACACCCTCCCGGCCGGGCAGGTGAATACCTTTTTCGCTTCAGTGCTTCACCATAAAAATGTGACGTATTTAGTTACGGCACTGGTTGTACTGATGCTGATCAACTGGGGCATCGAATCGCTGAAATGGAAATTACTGATTGCACAATCCGAGAAAATAAAATTTTTAAACGCTTACCAGGCCATACTGGGCGGACTGGCGGTGAGTATTTTTACGCCCAACAGGGTTGGCGAGTTCATGGGCCGTGTTTTTATACTAAAAAAAACCGACCCGGTAAAAGCAATATTGCTCACCGTGGTTGGAAGTTTCAGCCAGTTGCTGGTAACCATTTTAGCCGGAACTGCAGCTTATGTGGTTTTTGCACCCAAATATTTCCCGGGGGCATTGCCCGAAAGTTTCTGGCTGGTAAAAGGTTTTTCGGTTACGCTGGTTATTGTTTCAATCATCATGCTGATAGCTTTTTTCAATATCAGGGTGCTGCACCGTATTTCAATCCTGGTTCCTTCAAAATATTCGGAAAGGATCCGAAACAGCATCGATGCCTTTGCCGGTTGCCCGAAACAACTGCTACTTAAAACGTTTTTGCTGAGCGCTTTCCGTTACATTGTATTTTCAGTTCAGTTCTTCCTTTCCATCAGGCTTATGGAACTAAACTTCACTTTTACCGAATGCCTGCAGGTAATCCCGGTTATGTACCTTGTGCTGGCCGCCATACCAACAGCAGCGCTTACCGAACTTGGCGTGCGCGGTTCTGTAGCCGTTTTTCTTTTCGCGCTGGTGGGCGGCAGCACAGCCACAAGTGCCGAATGGACCCTTGCTATCATTTCGGCAACAACCCTGATCTGGCTTTTAAACATAGCCCTTCCCTCGCTGGCGGGAGTGCTGGTTGTTTTCAGGCTTAAATTTTTCGGACGATGATACCGATTCTGATTTCGGCCCTGCTCTTGCTGCCATACATCATATTGATTGCAGCCATTTCGGCTGGCTGGTGGAAGCTGAATGGATTTAACGCAGGGGCAGCAGCAACTATTAAAGCCAGCGTTGTAATAGCAGTGAGGAACGAGGAGGCTAATATCGCGGCCTTGCTCGGGAGCCTGCTCAGGCAGGATTATCCGCACAACATGTTTGAGATAATCATTTCCGACGACCATTCGACGGATGCAACCATCCGGCAGCTTGAAAACTATATTGCGCAGCAAAAATCACTTCCGGCAATAAAACTGCTTACTGCAACTGCCGGTGAAGGCGAAGGCAAAAAGCAAGCGCTTACCCGGGGAATTCAAAATTCTTCCGGAGAATTAATCGTAATTACGGATGCCGATTGTACGGCAGGCGTTTCCTGGCTTTCGGAGATAGCCGCCTTTTATCAGCAACATAAGCCGCAGATGATCCTGGCACCAGTGCAAATGGCGGATGGCGGAAGCATTTTCGGCAAACTGCAGGCCCTGGAGTTTACAAGCCTTATTTCTGTAGCTGCCGGTTCGTGCAATGCAGGGTTCCCATTGCTGGCCAACGGGGCAAATATTGCTTTCTCGAGGCGGGCTTTCGAAAGTTGTGGGGGTTTCTCAGGCAATATGAACTATGCTTCGGGCGACGACATGTTCCTGATGATGCGCATGCGCGAAATTTACGGAAGCGGGGCCATCCGGTTTATTAAGTCAGGAAAAGCCATTGTGAACACCCCGGCCATACAACAATTTAAACCATTTGTTCAGCAACGCCTGCGTTGGGTTTCGAAGAGCCGCGGATACACGGACAGAATAATTGTTTCAACTTCGTTGTTGGTATTCCTCGTTAATTCGTGGCTGTTGGTGCTGATGGCGTGGGCACTTATTACTCCGGGCATATGGAAATGGGCATTAGGAATTTACATGATAAAAATGCTTACCGACCTGCCTGTAATGATCAGCTACAACCGTTTTCAGAAAAGCAGTCGCTTACTCTGGTTTTTCCCAATTATGGAAATATTGAATGCCATGTATACTTTCTGCATCGGGATTGCCGGTAACCTGCGGAAATACGAGTGGAAAGGAAGGGTGGTTTCAATCTTGAAATGACGGAATCGGACACCCGGAGCTTAATTTCCCACAATAATTTTTATATCCGGATTATCCGGGTAATAATTTGAGCTGACAATTTTTCGGGAAAGCACATATATTTTTTCATTCAATTTGAATAATTTTCTATATTTGATTTTTATTACCTTTTGTTTCACGTTATACTTGTTCAAATATGAAAATGAAAATTTCAATTTTGTTTATTGCAATCCTGGTTCTTTTTTCAACAAATTTATCGGCACAAACTACCAAGGTTGATTCAGCCAATTCACACTTACAAATTGAAAAAGGCATCGCTCTGTTTGATGAGGGAAAGTACGAAGAGGCCCTTGCGATTTACAGCAAAGTTGACAATTGCGATCCTAACTACTGGTGGGCCTGCTACGAAACAGCTTTGTTATATTATAACCAAAATAAACTTGATGCAGCCCTGCAAAAGTGTCAGGAAGCGGGGAACCTAAACCCCGAAGACGTGGCAACCATATCATTATCCGGAAGCATTCGCGACGATATGGGTAAACCGGCTGAGGCTATTGAGATTCTCAAAAAAGCCCTTTCAACCAGGCCTTATAACCGGAGCTTACTATATAATTTGGCAGTAAGCTATATGAATGCGGGTGACCTTGAAAAAGCGGAGGAAACTGCAATCCGGAATATCCGCATAAATCCCTACCATAAAAGCAGCCACCTTCTGCTGGCCAAAATCAATTTTTATATGGGGCGCATTGCACAGTCGTACCTGGCATACAACATGGCCATTTTGTTGAATCCACAGGTAAGCTATCTGAACGAATTTGAAAAAGCCATCAACGGAAAGCTTGACTCACTCTCCAAACCTTATAATTATCCTTATCCTGCCGGAGTAGACCACAGTAACTGGGACGAGTGTACCTGGTTCCTGAAATCTGAAATTGCATTTAATGCCAATTTCGATTATGATTATAAGATCAACTTCCTTACAACACGTCAATCGCTGATGCTGTTCCGGAAACTGGTATTCTCACCCTCTGATACTTCAATTTACAGTCAGTTCTATGCCCGGTTTTTTACCGAAATATTAAAGAATAATTACACCGAAACCTTTTTCTATTATACCCTTAAAAACACAGGGAATAGTACCGTAAATGCCTGGTACGATAAAAATGCTGCCAAAAATGATGAGTTTGTAAACTGGGCTCAAGACGCACTTAACAACTGGAGAAGTTATGGCTTTTCGACCCGTAATGAAGCCGACCAGGTAAAAACCTTTCATTTTAACGACGACGGGAAGCTGATTTCGCTTGGTACGATGAAAATTTCACCGGCAGAAATGAAATACGGCCAGTGGATTACCGTAAATGCTGATGGATGGATTGAGGAAAAGGGACCTTATGTAAGCGATAAACTTGAAGGCGAGTGGATGTTGTACTGGCCTAATGGTGCGTTAAAACAAAAACTCCCGTTTCGCAATAACCAGCTTCATGGCGTTGTTCAAACTTTTTATCCCAATGGTGCAAAGTCAGGGATATATCCATATGTAAACGGGAAGGAAGATGGTTTGCACGAAGAATTCACACCTTCCGGAAG
>CAYNVK010000250.1:0-5753 GCA_964400395.1 uncultured Lentimicrobiaceae bacterium
AGTAATATTTGGAGGTGGAATGACCGTGATGATTGTGCTCGTTACGGCCGGACTGGCTCCAAAACTGAGGCGCATGGAGATTAAAGGGATGAAATAGCTGAAAATGAGTTTGCAGTTTTTGGGATGTCAGCCAACAATATACATGCTGTTTTCCTACTCAATAATAAACTTCCCTGAAGCAATCAGTTTTGTTTCTGAATAAATGGAATAATAATATAATCCCGATTTTAATTCTTTTCTTTTGAAAACCAGTATGTTGGTGTCGGAATGAATCCTGGATACTTCTTTCCCACGGGTGTCGAAGACCAAAAGTTCTAAATTTTTATTGTTAGCGCCATTTACTTCGAACCTTGCTGACTCATGAACCGGGTTTGGGCTGATGAATGCAGATCCGGCTTCAGTTTTTTTTTCAGAGGTTCCTACAGTTTCAACACAAGGGTAATCGGCATTGTTATAAACTTTCACAATGTTGTCCTCTGTAAAGCAGTTGAGCGTGGGTGCCGTATCAGTAACAGCGGTGCATGAATAAATGCCAGCCGAAGTCAGCCCGTTATCGCTGCCAATTTCTGCAATCCAGTTTTCAGTAAAAAAGCCGCTGGCTCCGGTGCCCGAAAATTGATATTGTTTTCGTTTTTCGCCATTCATCAGCCATATATCTTCGATGGCATTCAATTTCATGGTGTACTGGCAGTTGTTATAATATCCTGTGAAATCATCATTTACGGCAAGCGTAAAGTCGTAGAGCAGGTGTTCGTCCGATGATCCGGCTTTGATTATGGTAACTTTGCCCGGAACAATTTCGCCCAACGCAGCTTCGTAAGTCCAGCCGGCGGCTTCAGGCGAAGTTGCTCCCATTAATTTTTTAAAAGTCTTACCATTAATCAGCGTATCCCCTGATATTTTCTGAAAATGAAAAGTAAATACGTTAGTCGAAACTTCAACCAGGTTCGACCAGCGGTTGTTTTCCTTAACCAGTGTTTGCGAAAGGGCAGGGGCCATCAAACAGCAAACAAGTCCTGCAAGTATCAGAATTCGTGATTTCATAAAATAAGGTATAAAGCTTAAACGATGTAATTGTTAATTGGACCGTTTCCCGATATGGAAGCTCAGATAACCGGTAATAAATACATAGTTATCGTCGCTGAATGCCATGATGGGTACAGGTTTTGGAAATACGTCGACCGCCGCCCCGATTTCGATTGCTTTTATGCGATCGTTTTGCGAGCTGAATTCGAAATTAAAACCTCCTTTGGCGTAAAGGCCCGGGTAAAATTTAATTTTGCTGAAACCACTCAAAATGGGGCCACGGCCATATATATCGCTGAGGTCGTTAAGATTAGCGCCTATGTATGGAAAATGTTTTTCAGGATTGTACTGTTCGAGGTTGGTTCTTTCAACGATCAGCTGATTGTTCTGAACCGAGTAATAATTTATGTACAGGTAGGTTGGTTTAGCCAGCCCGATATCGAGCCCACCGTAATAAAATGCCCTTACTTCAACACCTCCCCAATAGGGTTTGCGGTTAAGCAGGTGTTGTTTACCGATACCGGCGCGGATAATAAAAAGGCTATTGAGTTTACCATACACATAGCTGCGCGGATTCGGGAAATTTTCGTTATAACGCCTTACCTGGTTAGGGGCTTTCATTTCGAGAAAATCGAATTCGAACATGCGGTTCTGGTAATAGGTTTTATTGGTTCCGAACCGATACCCGAAACCATATCCCAGGGTATGCAGCATTATGTTACCCGATTGTTCTTTCCGCATCAGAAAACCCATATCAACAGTATCAGCCTCAGCTACATCCTGTGCCGATAAACATAAAGGCATCAGGAAAGTGAGGGCAAAAATGATGATTGCAGGGTATAACCGCATATGCTGTGCTTTGGAATAATTAACAACGAAGCTACGGTTTGGTTGCATGTAAATAATGGGGGAAATGATGCCTAAACCAGTAAATTACTTGTTTTCGACACGATACTGCTTGTATTCGCCATATGCAGCACATTGATCCGATGAGCTACACGACGAAATAATGATCGTGAGAATAACTATAGTTGCGAGGAGCGCTGCTATTTTCTTCATATGACGGAGAGGGTGATTACTATTTTCAAATAAATTTATTACACAAATGTATTCACATTTTGCTTTAGTATAACATACAAAACGGATATTTATTGTATTTTATTAACGATATCAGCTCAAAAACTTCATTTCAAAGTTTTTGAGCTGATTGTATCTGCATGCTTCAACTGCCGGAGTAGTATCGAAACAGCTGTTGGTTTAGGAATATCCTGATGACGGCATATTGTAAGATGATGAAAATTATAATCCCGGCAAAAGGATGTTGCTAATTTTAAAGGCGAGAGCAATTAATAATTAATTCCCCAGAACCAGGGTTCTTCGGCGGCTTTCCTTTCCTTTATCTGCTTTTCAAGCAGCAGGTAGTATTCGTCCATGTCAATTTTTTTGCCTTTTAGTTTCTGGGGTACCGCCAGTTCTGTGGTTAGCGGTTTAACGTCAATTTTATCGGCAGTCATTATCATGGCGCCTTTATTTACATCCACTTCCAAAATCATTCCGGGGAGCCCGATAAACCTGTCGGGGCCGGAACTAACCGGTATATCGAGGGCAAACCACACTTCGATGTTTTGTTTTCGCAGGGTATCGGTCAGTGAAGCATTCATGCAAATATGTCCTGCAACTTCTTTCATGTCGTTCAGTATTTTCCATGCCGGTTTTTCAATTGAATCGTGTATAAGGTATGTTTTCCCCAGGAAAGTTATGCCATCGAAAAGTGTATTTGTGCTGAAATTTCGTTTCATAAAGAAAGTCTCCTTGCGGTCGCTCCAGCCTTCGTTGCCTGGCTCAGCTTCTTCTTCGGAGTTTTCGTATTTCGATTCGGTGGCATTAAAATGGAGCAGGGTGTATGATTTCCATTCGGAACGGTTTGCCCACATATACATCATCCTGTCGCGTTGTTGCTGGCTGATATAGTCAACCGAAGCCATCATTTTGGCCCAGTTCTGGGTACGCAGGTACCGTATGGTGCCTTCAGTTGTTTGCGATTTAAGTTGTTGGGCCGATATTACCAGCAGTATGGTGATGAACAGAGAAAATACCAGGTTGTGTTTTTTCATTCCAAGGTAAGGTTTTAAAATTTGTTGATTCTGTTTTATGCTCAGCTTTGTTTTTACATAAACCTGTTTTTCTGGATTTTATTTTCAAATCCTTTCATGTTGTATGTAAGACTTAGCATAAAATAGCGGGCCAGGGTATTTGTTTTGCTGGTTTGCACGAAATTTTGCGCGGCGTATTGGTTGATATTCACGTTTTTATTGAAAATATCGAATGCTGCCAACCGCATTTCGAATTTGCTTTTCTTGCCAATGATCCGGCGTACCGAAGCATTCCACAAAGGCACTGATTGGTCGAGGTTAAAGGTTTCGTTTTTATACACCGAATAATTGAAATTGCTTTCGAAAAACATTCGGGTAACAAACTGCCATTTTATCGACGAGCGCAGGGTATAATTATAATAATCCTGGTCGTGATCCTTATTATCGTTGTACCTCATTTTGTTAAATCCACCCGAACCGCCGGCGGTAAACACAAGTTTGGCGCTTGGTGTGATATTCAGGTTTGCCCCGAAATTGATTCCGTTCGATTTTATATGATCGAGCACATTGTTAATGCGGGTAGGGGAGTTGTTATAATTAACCCCGGCATTAAAGTCGACTGCCAGCTTGGTTTTAATAATCGGTATGTTCGACCATAACCATGAACTGATCCCGGTACTTTGTTCCATGTTTTCCGGGGTCGAAATGGTAATCATTCCTTTTCCTTCCTCAAATACTGAGTTCTGGTTATACACAATGGGGTGGTTGGTTATGGTATAATCAACGCTTCCGCCAATGTTCGAAAACGATGCCGGGTTCCAGTAAAACAGTCCGGTACTAATAGTATGTGAGTTTTCGGGTGTGAGGTTTGGATTTCCTTCAACCTGGTAAGCCGGGTTGCTGTAGTTTTTAATGGGCTGTAGATCGTTGAATTGCGGAGCAGTAATATTGTTGTTATAACTTGCTTCGAGCCTGAGGTGATTTTTAAACTCATAATTTAAGTTCACATTTGGCGTATAGTTCGGGTATGATTTTGTAACTCCCACACTATCCCAGGGCATACCCTTATCGACTGCATACTGGCCTTTGAGTTTAAATTGTTGTGCGGCAAAGCCAACAGATGCATTTAAACCGTTGAATGAATACCGAAGTACGCTACCCAGCCGGTTGTATAATGTAACCTGCTCATAATAATTACTCAGGCTGTCAATCCGCTCCTGGTCTTCGTCAGCACGTACCGGCCTGTTGCTCTTGTTGTTGAGCTCGCTGAAGTTGTAAAAGAATTCGAGGAAAAACCGTTTCGATAAAGGTTCAGAGTACAGGGCACCGGCTTTTATCTCATATATGTCCTTCGTGTTATCAATCAGCTGCCTGATTTGCTCGGTAGGTGTATTGGCATTTATAAATTTATTGATCGACTTATTGTCTTCGGTTCCATCAGTTTTGTTCACATTATAACCGCCACTAACAGCAAAGGCACGTCCTTTCTTTTTAAACAGATGCCTGTAAATTGCTGCCGAAGTAATTTTGTAGGTCGATAAATCATTTCCATTATCAAGATTCAGAGAGTTGTATGGCTGAAGTTGATAGTCGGTAAATAACTGGTTATCCAGTTTTTGGTTGTTATTACCTGCGATCCTTAAATTTGCTTTTACAATCAGCCTGTTGCTTGAGTCAAACTCCTGTTCGAACCTGGTTCCTATGCTATGGCTCGATCTGAAATCATCGTTTTTCAGGGTGTCGTATTTTGCAAAGCTGTTGTCGGCATCGAGGAAGGTCTGGCGCAGACTTTTCTGTACAAAATCAAGTTGGGTCTGGTTGTAAAAATAACTCGAGTTAAATTTTGTGCCTTTATGGCTGTAGTTGTAGTTTGTACCGGCACCATAGTTTTTTGTCAATCCCTTTCCATCGTAATTGCTTATGGGTGAGTCGTCGCCAAAAACTATATACATTCTTCGGCCTGAGCTGTTGAAACCGAAATCGCCGTTATCAAAATCATTAAACGTATTGTTACCTTTAAATTCGCCGTAATCTTCCCAGTTTACCCCGGTTTGGTTAATGTTATTACCATAGGCGATAAATGACAGCTGCGATTTATCGTTGAACCGGTTATAGTTTCCGCGGGCGGCCCATCGTTCTTCGTTACCGGCTGCCACCGAAATTTTTCCGAAAGCACCTTTCTTAAATTCTGCTTTCAGCTCAAGGTTCATGGCTTTTTCTTTGGATCCATCGTCAACCCCGGTAAGTTTCGACTGTTCCGATTTTTCGTTGTACACCTGTACTTTCGAAATAGCTTCGGCGCCCAGGTTTTTGGTTACACTTTTAGGGTCGTCGCCAAAAAAGGTTTTACCATCAACATACAATCGTTTTACATCTTTACCCTGTGTGCTGATATTCCCGTCGGCATCCACATCCAGGCCGGGGAGCCTGCGAAGCAGGTCTTCAACGGTTGATCCGGTGGGGACTTTAAAGGTAGATGCATCGTACTCAACCGTATCACCTTTAATGCGAAGCGGCGCTTTGGCGGCTTTTATAACTACCTCCATCAGCATTTGCGAAATGGGTTTCATATTTACCACCTGCAAATCGTGGATGGCTGCAGGCGATGGTTTTAAAAGTATTTGAAGCGGCAGG
>CAYNVK010000251.1:0-5744 GCA_964400395.1 uncultured Lentimicrobiaceae bacterium
TGCCGTTGACGAAGGCATTGCCATGGGGCACGACGGGATGCTGTACTCACTGCCTTCGCGCGACCTGATTGCCGACAGCGTTGAGTATATGGTGAATGCCCACAAGGCCGATGCGCTCATCTGTATCAGCAACTGCGATAAAATTACTCCCGGTATGTTGCTGGCAGCCATGCGGCTGAATGTGCCAACTATTTTTGTGTCGGGCGGCCCGATGGAAGCCGGCGTGATGGGCGACCGCAAACTCGACCTGGTGGATGCCATGGTAATGGGTGCCGACGAAAATATCAGCGACAGCGAACTTGCCAAAGCCGAACAATCGGCCTGCCCCACCTGCGGCTCCTGCTCCGGCATGTTTACCGCCAACAGCATGAACTGCCTCACCGAAGCGTTGGGCTTATCCTTGCCCGGTAATGGTACCATTGTTGCAACACACGCCAACCGGCTTAAACTCTTCGAAAAAGCAGCCACCCGGATTGTTGAAATGGCCTGCGAATATTATAACGAAGGTAACGAGGCCGTGCTGCCACGCCGTATTGCCTCGAAAAATGCCTTTATGAATGCCATGACGCTGGATATTGCAATGGGCGGATCGACCAATACCGTGCTGCACCTGCTGGCTGTTGCCCACGAAGCCGGTGTTGATTTTACCATGAAGGATATTGATGCACTCTCGCGCAAAACGCCCTGCCTGTGCAAAGTTTCGCCAAGTTCGCATTACCATATCGAAGATGTGAACCGCGCCGGCGGTATACTGTCGCTGCTGGGCGAGCTGAACCGGGCGCATTTACTCGATACTTCAGTTTTCAGGGCCGATGGTTTAACCTTGGGCGAAGCCATTGCTAAGTATGATATTTTGAGTGAAAATTGTTCGGCCGAGGCCCTCGAAATATTTAAAAGCGCTCCCGGACGCAGGATAAACCTGGTAATGGGATCGCAACAAACCAGCTATTTTGAGCTTGATAACGATCGTGTTGCGGGATGCATCCGCAATTTAGAAAATGCATATTATAAAGATGGCGGACTTGCAGTACTGTATGGGAATATTGCCACCAAAGGCTGCATCGTAAAAACTGCAGGCGTCGATCTGGCGCTCTCCCATTTCGAAGGACTGGCAAGGGTTTTCGAATCGCAGGATGAAGCCGTTCATGGCATACTGAGTGGCAAAGTGAACCCCGGCGATGTGGTGGTAATCCGCTACGAAGGTCCCAAAGGCGGGCCGGGTATGCAGGAAATGCTTTACCCCACCTCGTACTTAAAAACCCTCAAACTCGATAAAGCCTGCGCGTTGATTACGGATGGCCGCTTCAGCGGAGGTACCTCCGGGCTTTCCATCGGGCATATTTCGCCCGAAGCTGCTTCGGGCGGCGAAATCGCCCTGATAAAAGACAATGATAAAATTGTGATTGATATCGCTGCCCGTTCCATCTCCCTCCAAATAAGTGAACAGGAATTACAACACCGCAAGACCCTGGAAACAGGACGGGGAAAAGCTGCCTTCACACCACATACCAGGCAAAGATCCATTTCGACAGCACTTAAAATTTACGCAAAACATGTTTCGTCGGCTGATACCGGCGCAGTAAGAATAATTGAGTAAACCGGCAGCTTTTATATGCTGCAATAACATTTGCTATTAAAAACCATTGAATAATCACCAACAGATATATTTATGACGGCTAAAGAAAAAGAAACCAGCAGGTCGCAGCAGCAGGATGTAGAAATTACAGGAAGCGAAGCTGTTATCCGTTCATTGATTGCAGAAGGAACCGAAGTTATTTTCGGATATCCCGGAGGTGCCATCATGCCCGTGTACGATGCACTGTACGACTACCGGAATGCGTTACGTCATATTCTCACCCGCCACGAACAGGGAGCCGTGCATGCAGCCCAGGGTTATGCGCGGGTAACTGGCAAGGTAGGCGTGTGCATAGCCACATCAGGACCGGGTGCCACCAACCTGATGACCGGTATTGCCGATGCGCAGATCGACTCAACCCCGCTGGTATGTATCACCGGGCAGGTGGGCGCTCATTTGCTGGGAACAGATGCATTTCAGGAATCAGATGTGGTAGGCATCTCAATGCCCGTTACCAAATGGAATTTCCAGATCACCACGCCCGAAGATATCCCCGAAGCCATTGCCAAGGCGTTTTATATTGCCGCATCGGGCAGGCCGGGGCCTGTTTTGCTCGATATTACCAAAAATGCGCAGTTTGGCAAGTTAAAATACAAATATGCCAAATGTCATAAAATAAGAAGTTACGTACCCGAATATCCCGTGAACAAGGAAAAACTGGCGGAGGCGGCAGCCCTGATCGATGCGGCCAAAAAGCCGTTCCTCATCTTCGGGCAGGGCGTTATGCTTGGCGAAGCCGAAAGAGAACTTAAGAGTTTTATCGATAAAACCGGTATTCCGGCTGCATGGACACTTTTGGGCCTTTCGGCCTTAAATACTGACCATCCGCTTAACGTGGGCATGCTGGGTATGCATGGTAATTATGGCCCGAACATCAAAACAAACGAATGCGACGTGTTAATTGCTGTCGGGATGCGTTTTGACGACCGTGTAACCGGAACCTTAAATACATACGCGAAACAGGCAAAGATTATACATATTGAAATTGACCCTGCCGAAATCCATAAGAATGTAAAAGCCGATGTTGCCCTGTTGGGCGATGCCAAAAAAATACTCAGGCTGCTGACTCATATTGTAAGCCCGAACAAGCACAAGGAATGGGTAAAGGAGTTCAGGCAGGCCGATGCTGTTGAAAACAAAAAGGTTATACACTCCGATTTGTTCCCCGAAAAGCCAGGCTTAACCATGGGCGAAGTGGTGCGCAGAGTTTCGGAATTTACCAAAAATAAAGCTGTAATAGTTTCGGATGTAGGCCAGCACCAGATGTCGGCCGCGCGTTATTCCAAATTCAAACAATCGCGAAGCCATATTACCTCAGGCGGATTGGGCACCATGGGTTATGGATTACCCGCTGCACTTGGCGCCAAATTGGGCGAGCCCGAACGCGAGGTGGTTGTGTTTGCCGGCGATGGTGGATTCCAGATGACCATTCAGGAACTCGGCACCATTGCACAGGAAAAACTCGCTGTTAAAATGGTAATCCTCAACAATCATTTCCTCGGAATGGTGCGGCAATGGCAGGAACTCTTTTTCGAAAAGCGATATTCGTTTACCGAAATTTTAAGCCCCGATTTTGTGAAAGTAGCTGATGCGTATGGCATCCCCGGCAACCATGTGTCGGAGCGTGATAAACTGGATGACGCCATACGGGTTATGTTCGAAACCAAAGGTCCTTATCTGCTCGAAGTAAGCATCGAAAAGGAAGACAATGTTTTTCCAATGGTTCCGCAAGGCGCATCGGTTTCTGATATACTGCTCAGCCCCGAAGATGCTAAATAATTGTTTAACAGTTAACTTCTGAAATCATGAAGCAGGAATATATTATATCGGCATACAGCGAAAACCATATCGGGCTGTTAAACAGGATCACCATCATTTTTACACGTCGTAAGGTAAATATCGAAAGCCTTACCGTTTCCGAATCGGCGCTGAAGGGTATTTCGAAATTCACTATCGTGGTAAATGAAACCCGAGATAAAGTAAGCAATATCGTTAAGCAGATCGATAAACAAGTGGAGGTACTCAAGGCTTTTTACCATACCAACGACGAAATGATTTACCAGGAAATAGCCTTGTACAAGGTGCCCACGGCGCCAATTATGGAAAGTGATAAAATTGAAAAGCTTATCCGCAGCCACAATGCACGCATCCTCGAAATAACGCCTGAATATACGGTAATTGAAAAAACCGGTCATAAGGAAGAAACCCAGGAGCTTTTCCAGCGATTGAACGAGTTTGGTGTACTTCAGTTTATTCGCTCAGGTCGCATTGCCATCACCCGTTCGCCTATCGAAAAACTATCGGAATTCCTGAAAGAAAGAGATGCGTTGCTGGCAAAAATAGAATCAAAAGGTAAAATCACCAATGTGTAAAGGCTGATAGTCCGATTATGAAAAAAGAATTTATCATCACCACTTATAGCGAGAACAACATCGGATTAACCAACCGCATCACCATCATTCTTACCCGCCGTAAAGTAAACATCGAAAGCCTTACCGGTTCCGAATCGGCCTTGCCCGGAATTCATAAAATCACAATCGTAGTAAACGAAGAAGAGGAAAAAGTTAAAAACATCGTTAAGCAAATTGATAAACTGGTGGATGTGCTCAAGGCTTTTTATCATACCAACGAGGAAATGATATACCAGGAAATTGCGCTGTATAAAGTTTCGACAACCTCGCTGATGGAAAGCGATGCAATTGAAAAACTGATACGCAGGCACAACGCGCGGATATTGGAAATAACGCCTGAATATACGGTGATTGAAAAAACCGGGCATAAAGAGGAAACCCAGGAGCTGTTCGAAGAGCTGAATAATTATGGCGTACTGCAGTTCATCCGATCGGGAAGGATTGCAATTACCCGGTCGCGAATCGAGAAATTATCGGAATTCCTGAAAGAACGCGACGAATTTCTGCTGAAAGTGGAGTCGCGCGGCAAACTAAGAGCCGCTTTCTGATAGCGGTACAAATCATTTTAAATCAACATCAAAAACTATAACAAAAATCAAAAAGCAATGGCAAAAATCAAATTTGGATCAACTGAAGAAAATGTAGTAACCCGCGAGGAATTCCCTCTGGCGAAAGCAGTGGAAACCCTAAAAGACGAAACTATAGCAATCATAGGTTATGGCGTTCAGGGCCCCGGGCAGTCGCTTAACCTGCGCGATAATGGTTTTAACGTAATCATTGGTCAGCGCAAAGGTTCCAAATCGTGGGACAAAGCCGTAAAAGATGGCTGGGTGCCGGGCGAATCATTGTTCGATATAGAGGAAGCCTGCAAGCGTGCTACCATTATACAGTTCCTGTTATCCGATGCCGGCCAGATTGAGTTATGGCCAACCGTTAAAAAACACCTTACCGCCGGCAAAGCACTTTATTTTTCGCATGGCTTTGGTATCACTTATAAAGAGCGCACCGGCATTATTCCTCCAGCCGATGTGGATGTTATTTTGGTTGCACCCAAAGGCTCGGGTACCAGCCTCAGGCGGATGTTCCTGCAAGGCCGCGGACTGAATTCGAGTTATGCCATTTTTCAGGATGCAACCGGCCGCGCTTTCGACCGCGTTGTAGCCTTAGGAATCGGAGTTGGATCGGGATACCTTTTCGAAACTGATTTCAAACGCGAAGTTTTCTCCGACCTTACCGGCGAACGTGGTACCTTGATGGGCGCCATACAGGGAATTTTTGCAGCCCAGTACGAAGTATTGCGCAGCAAGGGCCATAGCCCGTCAGAGGCTTTTAACGAAACCGTGGAGGAATTAACACAGAGCCTGATGCCGCTGGTGGCCGAAAATGGCATGGACTGGATGTATGCCAACTGCTCAACCACCGCGCAACGTGGCGCACTCGACTGGTGGAAAAAATTCCGCGATGCTACCAAACCGGTTTTCGAACAATTGTACAACGAGGTAGCCAGTGGCAACGAAGCCCAGCTTTCCATCGACTCGAACAGCAAGCCCGATTACCGCGAAAAACTGGAAGAAGAACTTAAAGAACTTCGCGAATCGGAAATGTGGGTAGCCGGCGCTGCCGTACGCAAACTGAGGCCGGAGAATAATTAGGAAGTGTTTGGGGGTTGGGTATTAGTGGTTAGGGGGTTCAAAGGT
>CAYNVK010000252.1:0-5714 GCA_964400395.1 uncultured Lentimicrobiaceae bacterium
AGCAAACAGTAAAAATAACCCCAGCCGCAGCAAAGGAAGATTCCTTTGTCTCTTTTCCAGGTTCTGTTTTTCGGTGGAATAAGTGGAAAGGCGTTGGGTGTATGCGGAGACTGGATTTTTCATAAAAGGACGTTGTGATGCAAAAGTAGGATAAATAAATTTGTACACTGTCAAAAAGTAATGCATTGTTAAGTATGATTTGTACTTATGTTTTATATTTGTATAAAATTTCATAAAATGGCTTCTGTAAACTATACCAGTTCGTTGCCGAAAGAGCTTATCGAACAACTTGATCAGTATGCGGGTAAGTTCAGGCTTCCCAAGAACAGGATAATCGAAAAAGCTTTATTGGCTTATTTTGAAATGCTGAAAAAAGCAGAATATGCACATTCTTTCCGCAGAGCAGCCGGTGATGAAGAGCAGGCTTTAATGGCCGAAGAAGGTCTTGAAGATTACCTGAAAATAATTTCGGAAGAATGAAACAACGTGAAATCTGGTTGGCTGATTTGAATCCGGTTAAAGGCAGCGAGCAACGTGGTATCCGCCCTGTAGTTGTGATGAGTGGCAATGCGATGAATTCGAACCTCGATGTATGTATTGTTTGTCCGTTAAGTTCTAAGATCAAGAACTTTGCGGGATGCCTTGTACTAAAAAGTGATGCTGTAAACGGACTTGAAGCGGACTCGGAAATCATTACATTTCAGATCAGGACTATTTCGGGTCAAAGACTGATTAGAAAATTAGGCGAAATTACGGTGAAACAGTTTGATGCTGTTAAACTTGGCTTAAACGAGATTCTTACGTATTAGCTGATCCTCTTTATGGAAATAACTTATAAATGTCTTTTCTTGGTAAACATCTCACAACATAAAGTTTGTCATCCTCTAAAGCTAAACCAATTCTTTACGTACCAATCCGGATACGGAAATGGTTTTTCACACCTTTCAATTGTTTGATATTTGAAATATCATTTATACTCTGGCATTTCTCTGCTGCTTCAATTGAGCTACTTACAAGTGTAAGAATTTGTTGATTTTTGATCTTCTTTAAATCACGAACAAAACTGGTTTTGAAAGCCGTCTTCATCTTTTTAGTGCTTTCAAAACATCATCACGAGAAGCATCGGCTGTTTTCATCCCTTCTTCAATAGCAGAAGATAAATAATACTCTTCAGCTTCTGATACAGACAAAACCTTCGACTTAATGCTTAATTCTTTAGCCAGTTTAAGCAAGAGTTTGATCTTTTCTTTTGAATCTGATTGCAGAATTGCGGTTTCTGTTGATGCCATACTATTTTTCTTTTTGCAAATTTATTATAAAACCAGATCAGTTAGTGAATTCGAAGCATTACAAGTACATCCTGTACTTTACAAAAGGCAGTTTCGCCATTTTTTTTGCTTCAATATCAGGAAAGGCGCAAACAGAATTGCTTATGCGAAAGGACTTATTCCTTTTTAGATAGTGTGCGGATCAACAATAACAAGATCGGGAATATTTTTAAAGTCGTTTATATTACGGGTGATTAATATAAGATTAGAGGACAGGCAGGTTGCTGCAATAATTGCATCGGGTAATTTTATTTTCGTTTTCTTTCTTATTTCAATGGTTTTCTCTACAATGGCATCCGTTAGTGGAATAATCACGGATTCTCCAATAAATCCTTCAAGTATTGAATATACCTTATCCGGGCAGGTAAATCCAAGTATTTCAATTTTTGAAATTATTGACAGAACAGGAATATTATTAACAACCCTTTTCATAAAAGATTGTCCGGGCAACTCATACTTCCCTGCCAGAAAATCAATTACCGCATTACTGTCAATTAAATATCCCTGTTCCATTCGTCCCGACTACTGGCTATATATTTTTGGGCATCTTCGGCAACCTCTGCCGAAAGTTTTCCTGCATACTTTTCAGAAAGATTCTGTTCTTTTTTGTTGTGTTTTCGGACAATCCTGACTAGTTGCAGCTCTTCAAGCTGACGAAGCAGTTTAAGCGCTTTGTTATTAAGAATCTGAATTTCTATTGTATCCATTTTAAAGAAATTACTACACAAAAATACAAATATTTACGTTTAAAAGACAATATAATTACAAATACCTCCTATCCTTCACAAAAGGCAGCTTTGCCATTTTTTCCACTTCAACACTCGGGAATCCGAACTCTTCCACAATTTTTCCTTTGATCAGGTATACGCCTCGTCCTTTAAACGGGTATTGTTTGGCCGATTGCGGGAAATGTACTGTGTCAAAAAACTCACCATCGGCATCGAAGAAGGTGCCGAAATGCATGATTTCGTTCCGGATGGTCCGTACATATTTGATGGTAACCAGCGAACCGAGCATCCGCACGGTTTGGCCCACATGGGTTGCAAGATCATGAGCGCGTAATTCGCCCCTGAAACCGGTTTGTAAAAGATCGAAATATCCCAGTGTTACCGGGAACCCGAGCAGTTCTATTTCGTCGAAAGCATCATCGGCAATGGAATGATCGAGGGCAGGCATACAAAACTGCCTGGCGGGTGTACTGAACAGCGATCCGTCGGTAGGCGGAGGTGTTGATTTGCGCAGCAGCAAATGAACTTCCCACAGCAATTGCTGCTTGCTTACGCCGGTAAACCGCAACGCGTTAAGCCGTATCAGCAGAATGGCCTGCTCGAGCGTAACAGGCACGCGGCTTACAAAATCAGCCAGGTTAGCGAAGGGACCGTTACGGGTACGTTCGTCAACAATGGTATGCGCGGTATTGGTTTCGAGGTTGGCGATATACACAAATCCGAGCCAGATGGTGCTTCCGCTGATGGAGGTAGTGTGGTTGCTCCTGTTAACACAGGGAAGTTCAATGTTGGCGCCGCATCGCTTAGCTTCATTGATATACACCCATGCCTGGTAAAATCCACCGAAATTGTTGAGCACAGCCGTCATAAACTCGAGCGGGTAATAGGCTTTCAGGAAAAGGCTCTGGTAACTCTCAACCGCAAACGATGCCGAATGGGCTTTCGAAAATGAATATCCTGCAAACGACTCAATCTGCCGCCATACTTCTTTGGTAACTTCCTCACTGTGCCCCTGGGCATAGCAGCTGTCGAAATATTTATCCACAATTTTCTGAAACTCGACCCTCGACCGGTATTTGCCGCTCATGGCGCGGCGCAGCACATCGGCATCGGCCAGGTCGAGGCCTGCAAAGTGATGACAGATTTTAAGCACATCCTCCTGGTACACCATTACGCCGTATGTTTCGGCAAGTTGTTCTTCCATAATGGGATGCAGGTATTTGAACTTATCGGGGTTATGAAACCGCCAGATGTATTCCTTCATCATGCCTGAGCGTGCTACGCCCGGGCGGATGATGCTGCTGGCTGCCACCAGCGTGAGGTAGTTATCACATTTCAGCTTTTTCAGCAACCCGCGCATAGCCGGGCTTTCGATATAAAAACAACCGATGGTTTCGGCGGATTTCAGCTGGTTTTTGATTTTTTCGTCTTTTTTAAAATC
Organism: uncultured Lentimicrobiaceae bacterium; assembly: GCA_964400395.1. Lineage (GTDB taxonomy): Bacteria > Bacteroidota > Bacteroidia > Bacteroidales > UBA4417 > UBA4417. The sequence continues at coordinate 3,498 of CAYNVK010000252.1, forward strand.
GCTTACGCGATGGATGTCGATACTTACTCCCCGGTTTTGCTTAATAATTTCAACGGCTTCCTGTATATGCCCCAGCCCGCGCTGGCTAAGGATATCGAGTTTTTCGTATCTCAGGTCTTCGGCCACGTACATATCCCATTGCGTGGTAGGGAAAGCCTTGGGCGGCATATCGAGGGCTGTATACGCGGTGAGTGGTTCCTCCGAAATCAGCACTCCACCGGCATGGATGCTTCGTATGTTCGGGAAATCGGTCATGCGTGTGCCCAGTTTAACAATATGATTGGCTATGTCGTTGTTGTTGAGCGGGTTGTTGGGTTCTTCAACAAGGAGGTCTATTTCTTCCTTGGGCAGGCCGTATACTTTCCCCAGCTCGCGTAAAATTGATTTTCCTTTAAACGTGGAAGTGGCACCCAGCAGGGCGGTATGTTTATGGCCATAGCGCTTAAAAATATAATCGAACACTTCGTCGCGGTCCTTCCACGAAAAGTCAATATCAAAATCGGGTGGGCTGGTACGTTTGGGATTCAGGAAACGCTCGAAATACAAATTCAGTTCAATCGGATCGACATCGGTAATACGCAGGCAGTAAGCAACAATGCTGTTAGCCCCGCTGCCACGGCCCACATGGTAAAATCCGCGGCTCATGGTGTATCGGATAATATCCCAGGTAATCAGGAAATACGACGAAAATCCCAGTTTGTCAATAATCTCGAGTTCGTGCTTCACCCGCCTGAGGGCTTCTTTGTCTTTGCGCCCATATCGGTATACCAGCCCGTCCATGGCGAGTTTTTCGAGCAGTAGCCGATCGTCGTAGGCGCTGGCCGAAAACAGTTTTTTGTTTTTTACGTTGGCGAAATCAAAAGCTATGTGGCAATCGGCAAGTAGTTTTTGGGTGTTGGCAATAATCTGCGGGTAGTATTCAAATTGTTTTTTGAGTACCGCGGGCGGAGTAAACAGTTCGTCGGGCGCCGCCACCTGCGAAGGAACCAGCATGCTCAGCAACGTATTATTGTCGATGGCACGCAGGTTTCGGTGCAGTTCGTAGCCCTGTTCGTTTTCGAAAGTAACCGGGCACATGGCAAGCAGTTTATGCTGCCTGTGCCGGTAGTCGGACGACAGCAGTCGGTTGAGCTCAGTGCTGCGGATGCCGGTATATTCATTTTCGGATAGCTGGCCCGGTGTTTTTTCGCCAAAAGGGTAAATTACAATGCAGTGGCTGAATGCCGGTGCATGTTCGGGCAGCGGCAAATGGTTGATATTGTGGTAACTCAGGAATTCGTTGAGTTCCATAAACCCCAGGTTGTTGCGTGCTATACCCGTGTATAAAAGCTTGTTGCCATCGCGGAACTCGATACCGGCAATGGGTTTCACTCCGTTTTTGTTGCAGGCTTTCACAAAATCAACCATGCCCATGCTGTTATTGATATCGGTTAGTGCAAGGGTATCAATGCCACTTTCCACAGCCATATCAGCCAGTTTTTCAACCGGTAAGGTGCCATAGCGAAGGCTGTAGTATGAGTGGCAGTTGAGGTACATTTTGATTTCGGATTTGCGATTTCGGAATGCGGATTTGCTGATGATGGCCTGCGGATGGCACGGGAAAGACGGATTTTCGCTGATTTCTATAGTTCTAATGTTCTAATGATCTGCTGTTCATTTATTCTATTGTTCTAATAAATCCGAAATCTGACATTTTTCGCCCCATCACCGTTTCTCCTTGTCTCCTTGTCTGTTAATCTCAACTCACTCATCCTCTTCATCCTTCATCCCAACCCCCACGGCTCTTACCAGTTTATCGCGCCCATAGCGCAGCCGCATGCGGTCTACAGCCTGGTAAAGGTTTATAAGTTCGGGCGTTTGGTCGAAGAGATCGATCTGCTGTACGCCCGTTACCAGGTGGCTCAGCTTTACGCCTATAAGCCGGATAAGCATGCGGCGCTGGTATAGTTTGCGAAACAACTCTTTAGCCACCGGAATGAGCACATGATCAAAAGAAGTGTAGCCAATGCGCTGCTGCACGGTATGTGTATCGAAATTTGAGTAACGGATTTTTAATGTTACGCAGGAGGTTAGTTTTTGTTTTTTGCGCAGCGTGAAGGCAATTTTCTCAACCATGCGTACCAGCAGTTCATTAATCATATGTATATCAATGGTATCCTGTTCAAAAGTAGTTTCGGTGCTGATGGATTTTCGTTCGGAGTAGGGGATTACAGGCGT
>CAYNVK010000253.1:0-5690 GCA_964400395.1 uncultured Lentimicrobiaceae bacterium
CTGACAAGCTGTCAGAAGTAACGGCTGCGAAGAACCATAAAAAAACTGTTTTAAACATACAATTCCTGTATAACATTAAACAGCGTACAGCGTTATAATTTTACCTGCCTGTAGCGTTTTGTTTAACGAGATAAGGGATTGAAAAACAGTAACATTAACTACCGGAAAAGGACACGAATAGTAGAATAATGCACGTGGAATGAAAAAGAATGAAGAATACAAGGATTATCCTTTACAGAACGTTCTCAAAAAAATATTTGGATTTGAGAGTTTTAAAGGTAACCAGGAACCCATAATCCGCAATTTACTTGCCGGCAACGATACCTTTGTTATCATGCCTACCGGTGGCGGCAAATCGATGTGCTACCAGCTGCCTGCCATGATATTGCCGGGCACGGCCATAGTAATTTCGCCCCTCATCTCGCTGATGAAAAACCAGGTTGATGCCATGCGCCAGTTTGGTGCCGATATTGGCATTGCGCATGTGTTAAATTCATCACTGTCGAAAAACGAGATCATACAGGTAAAAAATGATTTAACCAAGGGTGTTACCAAATTGCTTTATGTTGCGCCTGAATCGCTGACCAAAGAGGAAAATATTGCCTTTTTCAGGGATATCAAAATATCGTTTTATGCCATTGATGAAGCACATTGTATTTCGGAATGGGGACACGATTTCAGGCCTGAATACCGCAGGCTGAGGCCCATTATTGATGCTATTGGCCAGGATGTACCTGTGCTGGCGCTAACAGCCACGGCAACACCCAAAGTACAGCAGGATATTCTGAAGAGCCTGGGCATGCAGGAAGCGGCGCTTTATAAATCGTCGTTTAACCGTTCAAATCTTTATTACGAGGTGCGTCAGAAAAACGACGATGTTAATAAGGAAGTTATCCGGTTTATAAAAACGCATACCGGCAAATCGGGAGTTATTTATTGCCTGAGCCGCAGGCAGGTTGAAGAACTCGCCGAAACGCTTGTGGTAAACGGTATAAAAGCCCTGCCCTACCACGCCGGGCTCGATTCGGCCGTAAGGGTTGAGAACCAGGATAAATTCCTGATGGAAGAAGTGGACGTGATCGTCGCCACCATTGCATTCGGCATGGGTATCGATAAACCGGATGTAAGGTTTGTGATCCATTACGATATGCCCAAAAGCCTGGAAGGATATTACCAGGAAACCGGTCGCTCGGGCCGCGACGATGGCGAAGGGATCTGTCTTGCGTTTTACGCTTACGAGGACATTGAAAAACTTGAAAAATTCAGCAAAAACAAAGGTGTAGCCGAACAGGAAATTGCCAACCAGCTTCTGATGGAGGTGGTTTCGTTTGCCGAATCGGCCATGTGTCGCCGCAAACAGTTGCTGCATTATTTCGGCGAAATATACCCCGAAGAGAACTGCGGCAATTGTGATAACTGCCTGCACCCCAAAACACTGATTGACGGCCGCGAGTATGTTGACCTTGCGCTTGAAGCCGTGCTGGCAACCAAGCAGCTATGCAAAGCCAAGCATATTGTAAACATCCTGATCGGTAAAATGTCGTCGAATATCAAATCGTACAAACACAACGAACTTGAGATTTTCGGCAAGGGCATGGAAGAAAGCGAGCATTTCTGGGACGGCGTTCTGCGACAGATGCTTATCGAAAGACTGGTGGTTAAGGATATTGAAAATTACGGTATCCTGAAAATAACCCCCGAAGGACAAAAATTCCTGAAGAAACCTTACGCTGTAATGGTAGCCAAAGATGCCGATCCTGAGGAAGGCGACGATGAGGAAATGATGGCCGGCGGAGGCGCCCGCACAAGTACTACCGACAAAACGCTGTTTTCGCTGCTTAAAGATCTGCGCAAGGAAATAGCGCGCAAGGAAAGCCTGCCCCCGTTTGTGATCTTCCAGGATCCTTCGCTCGAAGATATGGCAATTCAGTATCCGATTACCATGGATGAATTGCAGCGCATAACCGGCGTAGGTGCCGGCAAAGCCCAGAAATACGGCAAGCCTTTCCTGGAGCTTATTGCTTCGTATGTTGAGGAAAATGAGATTATCCGCCCCATGGATATGGTGGTGAAGTCGGTAGTCAACAAATCGGGATTAAAGGTGTATATCATTACCAATATCGATCGCAAGATATCACTCGAAGATATTGCCATTGCCAAAAATCTGACTGCTGATGAGCTTCTTACCGAGATTGAAAGCATTGTTGACTCGGGCACCAAGATAGACCTGTCCTATTACCTGAACGAAACCATCGATCCATATCATATGGAAGAGATCATTGAGTATTTTGAGGAAGCAGAAACCGACTCTGTGGAACAGGCGCTGAAAGATTTGGGCGAAAATGAATACACCGAAGAAGAAATCAGGCTTGTCCGTATCAAATACATTTCGGAAGTTGGTAATTAATTCATTGATCAATACGTGTTTTTTTTAACTTCGCAGCCTGATTCATAATTATATGAATCAGGCTGTTTTTATACTCATCCTCATATTTCGAAAAAAATGACAGAAGACCTCAACAACACAAGCACCTCTGCCACCGAGCCAGTAGCTCCATTACACGAAAACATTACGCCGGCAACTGAAAATGCGGCACCTTCGCAAAACAAAACAAATCCGTTATTACTTGCACTCACCCTGGTTGCCCTGGCAGGAGTAATCATTCTTTTTATACTGCATTTTGCAGGCAATAAAAATAATGCTGCATCAGGAGCTATGGATAAAGCACGCAAAGGTGCAATATCGGTTGCTTTTGTGAATAACGACAGCATTTTAAGCCATTACGAATTGGTTAAAAAAATGCGTAGTGACCTCGAAGCCAAAGGAAAGCGCCTGGAAGGCGAAATTGCTGCCCAGCAACAGGCATTCGAAAAAGATGCAGCTTATTTCCAGGACCAGGTGAAAAAGAAAGCCCTCAGCGACAAGAGCGCCCAGGAAATTTATGGACAGCTACAGCAAAACCAGCAAAAAATATATGCCCTCCGCGACAGGTATGCTGCCGAACTGCAACAGAGCGAGATGGATATGAATGTAGCCCTCATTGATTCGGTGATGAATTTCCTGAAGAGGTATAACGAAAAATACAAATTCGATTATATACTGGGATTCACCAAGGGAGGGAACATTCTGTATGCCAACGATACGCTGGATGTAACCAACGACGTGATCAGGGAACTGAACGCCGCCTACCTGAAAGAACACGGGAAATAAGGAATTTTATTTCACCGGATGATTTTCCGGGCAATGTAACTATTTCACAACCGGCCAGCCCGCACTATGATAAAAAACTGGACTTTACTTGCATGTTTCGCGCTGATTCTTTCGGCATGCGGCAGCATATTTAGTTCCAAACCCATGGGTACGCTCAGCGAAAAGGAAATGGTTGATATGCTTGTTGATATTAATCTCACTGAAGCTTCGCTGAAAATCGGCAGCGATACCACGGGTCGTGGCATTACTGATACCACTAATATGCGCATCCGCTTTGCCGAGGTTTTCAGGAAACACGATGTTGACCCTGATGATTTCAATACAAGCCTGATATACTACCTTGAGCACATCGACGACCTGGATAAGATTTATGCAGAAGTCATCACCCGGCTCACCACGCTTGAGGCTACTTTACGCGAAGAACCCGGGCATGGCAACGGACCCGTTAATGCAAGCGGTGGCCCGATGGGCAATCCATATAACAACCCCTGGTTTAAAACGCTGATGAAAAACCCGCAGCCCGGCGAAATCCAGTACTTCAGCCCGGCTATCTATCCTTACACCAATCAAAAGGATACGCACCCGAGCCCTCTGCTGAAGAAATTATTGTAAAAAAAGCCCTGGTTCGAAAGCCAGGGCTTTTTTTTGCACAAATCGTCCCGACACAATGGCAAGTACGGGAATAAATTGTTGTTTAACTGCCTGATAACGCAAATGTATGTAGAGATTCCGAATGTTTCAACCAGCTCACAAACCTGCATTTACTGCAGCGTTTGTTAGCGTTAGGTTTTCTTTCTTCTTTCGAGTCAAATATTTTGAATTATAATTCTTTTTCTAGAGTAATTATGTTGTTGAAACATGAGCATTATAATCCGGTACATCCTGAAAAAATCTCTTTATGAAGGTGGAAGGCAAAATTATTCGAGAAATATCCTGAACATTAAATTCGATGCAATCAAGTCCGCGCCATTCTCTCTCCATATAATAATTATCAGGATCATCATCTTCTTTTTCAGAATCAAAGAACTTTATAAAACTAAATATTTCAAAATCAAGGAATGACCTAATAAATGTAGGAATTTCTTTACAATCATTAATTTCCAAATACTTAGAATTAAAAATATCTGAAATATACTCCCTGCGATCAAAGGTTCTTCTTGGAATATAATACACGGGTCTCATTCCCTGGGAAACCATAAATTCTTTGTTGAAGCTAAGTCCAAAATAGCTATACTTTTTCATATGAATTTCGAAATCAGAAACTGGTATATCACAAAAGCAAACCATATCGAGATTAAATGTTTCATTGGTACTAATTTTATTGCGAGGGAATCGTTGCAATCTATGTTGACCTCTTTTGCTAAAATGTTTAGTTCGAATTATTCCTGTTTTTATGATTTTTACAAGTAGTTTGTATCTTTCTTCATCACTTGATAAACTGCGACCAACAAAGTGTGTTAGTTCTGATGAAATGTAAGTTTGAGTTTTAGCCATAAAAAATACTTTTTTAATTTGTCTATATAGTCGAGATTTAAAGTCAAACCGATAAGTTAAGCGAGGTTAGTTGTGCCGAGTTTGTCATACCGTGAATTAGCACCGGACTAAACGAAATGAAATTGAATTATTTTGGCAATATGCTGATTGACTGCCATTTGTATGGTTTTCTTAAACTTAACGCTAACGGTTGACGCTATGGCAAGTGTGGGAATAAATTGTTGCTCAACTGTCAGCCAGCACAAATGTAAGTTAAGATTTCAAATGTTTCAATGAACACGCATACCCGCATTTGCTAAGCGTTTGTTGGCAGTAGGTGTTTATTCTTTATGGTCGATAAATTCGCGTTTGTTTATAGCAATGTCCACCTTCTTCCAGGTCAAAGTATCGATGTTTTCTGCGCTGATTTCTTTTGTCCAGTCAAAGTATGGGATTATTTTCATTCTGTCAACAGTCCGTCTATTGGTGCCGAAAAAACCAAAGTCTTGCATTTGGAATTCAATTGTCCTGTTAGCAAAATGTAGGTTTTGATACATGATTGTTTGTGTCTTCCATTCCAAATTCCATGAAAAAGGAAATGATACGATGAATAAAAACCCAACTGTCAGACCTGAGTATAAGATTAGTTTGTCTCCTTTCTGCTTTAACAAAAAGCCAATTAGAATGATTGCAAATGTTGAGTAAGAAAGAAGCCTAACTATAAAGATTACAATAGAATCGGTTATGTCTAAAGGAGTAAAACTGTCAAGCAAAAGCAGAGTTGTCGAGATAATAAAAAGTCCAAATATTGTCAGTCGTTTCATTGCCGAAATTTTGTTTTACACTTACTGCTAACTTACAAATATCATCCATATCTGAAACAGATATACATTGCCATTAATGCCATTTATTCGCGTTACCCCGAGTGTGGGCTATTGTTTTGTGGCTGTAGCGGTATAATCGTCTTTGCTGCCTCCTGCCGTGATAGAGAATGCCCAGTTCATAG
>CAYNVK010000254.1:0-5645 GCA_964400395.1 uncultured Lentimicrobiaceae bacterium
CCACCTGCCATGTGCTATTATTCGAAACTGGAAGGTAGCGGTGGGTACTGCCGTTCGTGCCTGGTAAAAGTAAGCCAGTCGTCGGCAAGAGATACGCGCCCCATGCCAAAACTGGTGGCTTCATGCCGTACTGCCGTTCAGGATGGCATGGTGGTTCAAAATACTACCTCGCCCGAAGTGATGGAAAACAGGCGCGCCATCACCGAGTTTCTGCTGCTGAACCACCCGCTCGATTGCCCTGTTTGCGACCAGGCCGGGGAGTGCCATCTGCAGGACCTTTCGTACGAACATGGCCTCGAAGAAACCAATACCATTGAAGAACGCCGAACCTTCGAACCTATTGATATCGGCGAATTGATTAAACTGAACATGAACCGCTGCATCTTATGCTACCGTTGCGTAAAAGTAGCCGACCAGCTTACCGATAAACGGGTACACGGGGTTTTGAATCGTGGCGATCATTCCGAAATAAGCACTTATATTTTAAATGCGGTCGACAACGATTTCTCGGGCAATATGATTGATGTTTGCCCGGTAGGCGCTTTAACCGATCGTACTTTCAGGTTCAAAAGCCGGGTATGGTTCACCAAACCCATGGATGCACACCGCGATTGCAACACCTGTAGCGGCAAAACGGTAGTCTGGCTCAAAGGCGAAGAAATCCTGCGGGTAACCGGTCGTAAAGACACGTACGGCGAGCTGGAAGAATTTATCTGCAACGAATGCCGCTTTCATAAAAAGAAAGTCAGTGATTGGGTAATCGAAGGCCCCCGAAACATTAAACGTAATTCAGTCATCTCGCAGAATCACTATCAAAACCTTGAAACTGCCGGCGACGAGCCTCAAAAACCGGAATAGCATAAACTGTGGTACTGAATTTTGAAAAACAGCACATTCATCATTAAAATCCTAACAAGTTCGCATGGATTGGACATTGTACATTTATAAAACCATTTTTCTCTTCATCATTCTGCTGGTTACTCTGTTGGTGGCTATGTATTCAACCTATGGTGAACGCAAGGTGGCTGCCTTTATGCAGGACCGCCGCGGGCCCAACCGGGCCGGGCCTTTCGGGCTGCTGCAACCCCTCGCCGATGGGGTTAAGATGTTTATGAAGGAAGAAATTATACCCCTTTCGGCTAACCGGTTCCTGTTTATACTTGGGCCTTCCATTGCCATGACCACCGCCTTGCTTACCGGCGTTGTTATTCCCTGGGGAGGCACCCTTACCATTGGCGGGCGCGAGTTTTCGATGCAGATCGCCGATCTGAATATCGGGATACTTTACGTTTTTGCCATGGTATCCATAGGCGTGTATGGCATCATGATTGGTGGATGGGCATCGAACAACAAATATGCGCTTTACGGCTCCATTCGGGCTGCTTCGCAGATGATAAGCTACGAACTGGCCATGGGTATGTCCATTGTAGCACTGGTGATAACCACAGGTTCGCTGAGTTTGCACGAAATAGTGCAACAGCAGCATGGCATGCACTGGAACATCTTTTACCAGCCCCTGGGATTCCTGTTGTTTTTAACCTGTGCTTTCGCTGAAACAAACCGTGCCCCGTTCGACCTGCCCGAGTGCGAAACCGAGCTGGTTGGAGGTTACCATACTGAATATAGCTCAATGAAACTCGGATTTTACCTTTTTGCCGAGTACATCAACATGTTTATTTCGTCGGCTGTAATATCTACCCTTTACCTGGGTGGTTACAACATGCCGTTTATTGATCAGCTGGGCCTTTCGCCCAATGCGGTTACCTTGCTGGGAACTGCCTTTTTCTTCATGAAAATATTATTCATGATCTTTCTTTTCATGTGGATACGCTGGACGCTGCCCCGTTTCCGTTACGACCAGCTTATGAACCTGGGATGGAAAGGACTGATACCACTGGCTATTTTCAACATACTGGCAACCGGAGTTTTTTATTACCTTAACGAATTGTTTTAACCGATACACCATGCAAAATTTAACCAACAGGTCGAAAGTGGTTTCGGACAAAAAAATGACTTTTCTCGAAAAGATATATCTTCCTGCCATACTGCGAGGCATGTCCATAACCTTGTCGCATTTTTTTCGTAAAAAATCGACTATAAACTATCCCGAACAAACACGCGAATTCAGCAAGGTATACCGCGGGCAGCATGTGCTGAAACGCGACGAACTGGGTCGCGAACGCTGTACCGCCTGCGGTTTGTGCGCCGTAGCCTGCCCGGCCGAAGCCATCACCATGATATCAGCCGAACGTAAACCCGGTGAAGAGAACCTGTACCGCGAGGAAAAGTATGCTGCCGTTTACGAAATCAACATGCTGCGTTGCATATTTTGCGGCGACTGCGAAGATGCCTGCCCCAAGGAAGCCATTTTTCTTACTGACCGTATAGTACCGTCGCAGTACAAAAGGCAGCCTTTTGTTTACGGTAAGGATATCCTTGTCGAGCCTCTTGATCCTGAAAAACGCATTGATATATCGGCAAGGCAGACAGACGCAGTGCGAAAATTTAAGGAAAACAAAAAGTACGCACATAACAAATAGACACAGGCTAACTACTACAATAAACTCACAGAAAATGATATTTCTTTTTTTCATGCTTTCGGCCATCATGGTGATCAGCGCATTGTTCGTGGTATTTTCAAAAAGCCCGATCAACAATGTAATTTTCCTGATTATCTGCTTTATAGCCATGGCCGGGCATTACATCCTGCTTAATGCACAGTTCCTGGCAGTAGTGCACATTATTGTGTACACAGGAGCTATCATGGTTTTGTTCCTGTTTGTAATTATGCTGCTGAACCTGAACAAAGCCATCATTCCGCAGAAATCGAGACTCACCCGTATAATGGCTGTAATTACAGGAGGTATCTTTTTCCTGGTATTGCTGGCTGCCACCAGGCAAACTTTCGAAATTCATGCACGCTACCCGTTTACCAGCGAAATCGGGCTGGTGGCCAACGTGGGCAAAACCTTATTCCACGAGTTCCTGCTGCCATTCGAATTATCGTCGGTGCTGTTTCTCTCGGCCATGGTTGGCGCTGTAATGTTCGGTAAAAAAGACCATCCCAACGACGACGAGTAAAGCCTGCATAACTTCAGTAAGAAAACAAACTGCCGACTGAGTTAAAAAGTAAATCCCGGAAATGTTTTCCAAAAACTTTGAATAAGAAATCAGAACTTAAATAAACAGATGAATCAGATAACCTCCGCCATACAAATTATTCCTTTGGAGTATTACATCGTACTGAGCGTAACACTGTTCAGTATTGGTGTAATGGGCATACTCTTCAGGCGAAATATCATAGCCATCCTGATGTGCCTCGAACTGATGTTTAATTCGGTAAACCTGTTGCTTACCGCTTTTTCAGCATATCACTCTGATCCGGCCGGGCAGGTTTTCGTGTTTTTCATCATGATTGTGGCTGCTGCCGAAGTAGCAGTGGGACTGTCCATAGTTGTAATGATGAAGCGTAATGTTGAATCAGTAGATATTAACCTCTTGAACCGATTGAAATGGTAGCGTATGTTCCGTTTATAAATTTTGCATGGCTTGTACCTGCCCTACCGTTGCTTGGTTTCCTTGTAACCGGGCTGGCAAATAAGCGATTGAAACACAATCAGGCAGGGATTATTGCCAGCAGCATGGTAGCGCTCTCGTTCGTGGTTTCGTTGATTTTATTTTTCTCACTCAGGTCATCAGGAATAAGCTCGGTAACCGTAACCCTGTTCGACTGGATTTCCATTGCCGGTATGCAAATTCCTTTTGCCTTGCTGATTGATCATTTATCGCTTACCATGATGCTGATTGTTACTGGGGTCGGGGCATTGATACACATTTATTCCATTGGGTACATGCACGACGATGAACGGGTAAATTCATTTTTCGCTCAAATGAACCTGTTCACTTTCAGTATGCTGCTCCTGGTAATGGGCGCCAACTACCTGGTATTGTTTATCGGCTGGGAAGGTGTCGGATTGTGCTCCTACCTGCTTATCGGTTTCTGGTTTAAAAACCCGGCGTATAATTATGCTGCACGCAAAGCCTTCGTTATGAACCGAATCGGCGACCTGGGTTTTATCCTCGGGATAATATTACTTTTCTTTACTTTTAAATCGGTAACATTCGCTGACATTTTTGCACAGGCTGGTGGTTTCCCTGCCGGCACACCTGTTATAACCGTTATTACATTACTGCTGCTGGTTGGCGCCGTGGGCAAAAGCGCGCAGATCCCTCTTTTTACCTGGCTTCCCGATGCCATGGCAGGACCAACACCTGTGTCGGCACTCATACATGCTGCCACCATGGTTACGGCCGGTATTTATATGATTGCACGTTCGAGCATACTGTATAACCTGGCACCTGTTACACTTAATATCATAATTGTTATCGGGCTTGCGACAGCAATCATGGCTGCCATCATCGGGCTTAAACAGAATGATATCAAGAAAGTGCTGGCATATTCAACAGTCTCGCAACTGGGTTATATGTTCCTGGCACTGGGGCTGGGTGCATACTCGGCAGGCGTGTTTCATGTTACTACCCATGCCTTTTTCAAAGCACTTTTATTCCTGGGCGCCGGCAGTGTGATACATGCCATGGGTGGCGAACAGGATATCCGTAAAATGGGAGGTTTACGAAAAAAGATGCCCATTACTTACTTTACCTTCCTGGCTGCCACGCTGGCCATCAGCGGCATTCCGCCGTTTTCAGGATTTTTCAGCAAGGATCTTATCTTATCCAAAGCTTTCGAACACAACATCATCCTTTATGTGCTGGCTCTCGGCGGCGCACTGATTACCTGTTTTTACATGTTCAGGCTGCTGTACCTGGTGTTTTTTGGCGAACAACGCAGCAGCGAAGCCCATCCGCATGAGTCGCCACGGGTGATGACCATCCCGCTGATGTTGCTGGCGGCACTTTCGGTTTTCGGAGGATTTATAAATATTCCATCCCTGTTCGGTGGAAATTCGGGGTTCAGCACTTTCCTGCAAACTGCTGTGGTTTCGAACACAAGCGGAGAAATCAGCCACTCCACCGAACTCATATTAATTGCGCTTTCGCTTGCGCTCCTTGCACTGGTAATTTATTTTGCTTACCGCACTTTTGTTCAGAAAGCCGAACTTCCTGCAGCCGACGGAACGCCTATGCCCTGGTTTGGCAAACTGGTGTACAACAAGTTCTACATCGACGAGGTGTATGCATTCCTCTTCGAAAAGCCACTGGGCTACCTGTCCGGTTTCCTTTTTGAAAAGGTCGAAAATAAAGTTCTCGATCCAGCCGTGGATGGCGTGGGAACCGCTACTTCGCATATCGGCGCGCTGTTGCGAAAACTGCAACAGGGCAATATGAGTTTTTACCTGTTTGCCATGGTTGCCGGAATTCTTTTGTTTATTGTATTTATCCTGACAGTTTAAAGCCATGATACTCCTGTTAATACTTTTAATCCCTTTGTTTACAAGCCTTTTCCTGCTGGTATTCAGGCATGCGGCCACTGTTCGGAATATAGCACTGGCTTCGACCATACTTAACTTGGTTTTAACCCTCACGCTGGCTTTTTCGGCACAAACAGCCAGTTTTACGATGAGTTGGAGCAATGCCATTGGTTTTAATTTTTCGCTTGGATACGACGGTATAAGCCTGCTTAT
>CAYNVK010000255.1:0-5637 GCA_964400395.1 uncultured Lentimicrobiaceae bacterium
CGGCACACCTATAGCAGTACCTTCCGATCCCGGCAGTGGCTGGTATAAACTGAATACCGACACCCAAGCACTCACTTACTCCATGGCTCCTTACTTTATTGGTTTAATTGGTTCAGCTACACCTAATGGCTGGGACACTCCCGACCAGAAAATGGACTATGATGCACAAACCGGAACCTGGAAAATTACCGTTAATCTGATTGATGGCATGATCAAATTCAGGCTTAATGATGCCTGGTCGTGGAACTTAGGCGGAACGCCTGACAAGTTAACTGTTGATGGTCCTGACATGCCAGTAACGGCAGGCAACTACACAATAGTTTTGACTATTACAAATCCTGATTCAAAGAAAGGTGAAGTAGGCGGTTTTTGTAAAATAACTAAAAACTAAACTGCATGAAACTTATGGTTCACTGTATTTATCAGACACTGCTGTATCAATACAGTGAACCTTTTGAAAATGCATATTTAGGATAAATTGTAATAAACATTTAAAACTAAAATACATGAAAAAAACCATATATAGATTATTGGCTCTCCTGGTGACAGTGTCAGTATTTTTTGCCGCATGTACCAAGGAAGACCCGGATGTAAAATTAGATCCGAAGCTTTCAACATCCCAGTTGTCAAATATCACTTCCGACGGGGCTACACTAACTGGTTTTGTTATTGCAGCCGGAAGTGGAGTTGTTGAAAAAGGTATCGTGTACAACACTTCACCAAAACCTACAATTGCTAACAGCAAAGCCGTTTATACCGGCGAAAGCAACGGGGCTACTTTCCCGGTTACCCTAACCGGCCTGAATTATGCTACCAAGTATTATGCCTGCTCATACGCAACCCTCGAAGATGGAAATACCATTTATGGTGAAGAATTTAACTTTACCACATTGCCGGTAGTTCCAACTGTAAACACAGCTGCTGTTACAGAAATTGCCGGTAAATCAGCTTCCTGCGGAGGTATGGTAATGGTTACCGGTGGCGCTGTTATAGCAAAACAAGGTGTTTGCTGGTCAACAAAACCAAATCCTACCATTGCCGACAGCAAAACTGAAAATGGCAATGCATCAGGTCCATATGTAAGCGTACTCACCGAATTAAAAGGTAAAACAACGTATTACGTACGTGCTTATGCAACCAACAGCGCAGGTACAGGTTATGGTCCCGAAGTAATGTTCACCACCCTGGTTGCTGTACCCGACCTTACAACCAACGCAGCAACAAACGTTGGTGCCAGTAGTGCTACATCAGGAGGTAAAATTACAGCCGACGGAGGCGCAGCTATCACCGCCAAAGGTGTTTGCTGGAGCACAAGTGCAAACCCAACCATCGCTGACAGCAAAACTAGTAATGGAAGCGGAACCGCTGATTTCACCAGCAACATAACCGGATTAAATATCGCTACCACCTACCATGTTCGTTCATATGCTACAAACTCAGCCGGAACAGGTTATGGACCCGATGTTACCTTTATGACATTCCCGACTGCTATTTACGCGCTGGGCGATGGAACCGAAGCCGGATGGGACAACACCAAAGCTGTTCAGATGAATCAATCATCAACTGCAGGAGTTTATGTTGCTGAACTGAACCTTACAGCAGAAAAAAACCTGAAATTCATTTTAACCCTCGGACAGTGGCAACCACAATGGGGCCAGGCTCCCGGACAACCAGCCGGTACATTAGGTGCTAACCTTGGTGGCGGCAGCGATCCGGATGCAATCCCAACCCCGATACCGGATGGCAAATACAAAGTTACCGTTGATTTGGGTAAAATGACCTATACCATTGCTCCTGCAATTCCTTTAGAATTGTACATGATTGGTGATGGCGTTGGCGAATGGGACTGGTCCAAAACTGACCTGCCAATGATCCCGGTTTATGGACATCCGAATTTGTTCTGGAAAATTGTATGGATGAAAGCCGCCGGCGCTTTCAAATTCGCACCACAAAAAGAATGGAAAGACGATTTCGGTAAAACAGGTTCTGCTACTGTAGGTGCTGACGGTTCAGTATACGCCAAGGGTGGTGATAATATTGATGTTCCGGGCACACCTGGTTACTATATGGTTGTAGTTGATTATACCGGTGGTAAAATAGCCATTGCCGATCCTAAAGTATACCTGATGGGTAACACCATCGGATCGTGGGATACAGGTAATCCTAATGGTTTATTCACCGTTGATAATGCCAACCACCTTGTAACTGTTACCAAAACACTGGCTGCCGACGAACTGCGTATGTACGCATGGCATCCATGGTTTACTGACTGGTGGCAGTCGGAATTTATTATCCTGAACAATAAGATTGAATTCCGCGGCAAAGGTGGAGATCAGACCCGTGTAACGGTAACAGCCGGATCACACACCATCGATCTGAACTTCCAGACCGGAGCTGGCGAAATAAAATAGTGCTGGTTAATTAGTTAGTTGATTGAAGTACAGAGGCCGTGTCTGATCAGGTGCGGCCTCTGTTTCTAAAACAGCCTGCATAAGTTGCAGGACTTTCCAGCCATACAGAAGCGCCTTATTAAAAATTCTGATAAGCAGCATGTAAGCTTCAAATGCTAACTAAAAAGCAAGACTGAATACAGTAAGTATATTCAGTTTCCAACTAGTTCACCTTCTTCATAAATTAACGTGTTACATCAGGTAGCATTCATGCGTTATGCAACAACGTGATATATTATTTGGTATCTGGGAGCGGCTCTATCCCGGTGTACCTGCTAGTGATTTAGAGCAATTTCTGGCGGCCGGAGAAAACAGCCAGACTGTTCTCCAAAAGGATGAGATACAGGCTGACTGGTATAAAGATGCAGTGGTTTACTCATTGTATGCCGATTTATTCAACAACGATTTCGCGGGCCTGACCCAAAAGCTGGATTACCTTCACGAGTTGGGCATCAATTGTATATGGCTTTTGCCGGTGCTTGATTCACCCATGCGCGACGCCGGTTTCGATATCAGCAATTATTACCAGATCAGGGCCGACCTGCTTGATAAATCCGGGAAATCGGCCGACCAGCAGGTGTTCCGACAATTCCTCGCCGAAGCCCATAAAAAAGGAATCCGGGTAATTTTCGATATTTCCATGAACCATACTTCCGACGAACATCCATGGTTTGTTGAAGCTTCCAAATCGAAAGACAACCCATACAGAAACTATTATATCTGGTCGAAGGACACAGATTTATACAAGGATGCCCGTATTATTTTTAAAGGCATTGAATCCTCAAACTGGGAGAAAAAAGGAGACGAATATTTCTTTCACCGTTTTTTCAATTTTCAGCCCGATTTAAATTACCGCAATCCACAGGTACTGCTCGAAATGTGCCGGATACTTCATTTCTGGCAAGCTGCAGGTGTCGACGGGTTCAGGGCTGATGCCACACCCTACATCTGGAAAGTTGATGGCACGGACTGCGAAAACCTCACCGAAACACACCTGGTGGTAAAATTTTTCAGGGCCATGCTCGATTATTTTAAACCAGGTACATTATTGCTTGCCGAAGCCTGCCAGCAACCCGCCAAAGTGGTAGAGTATATGGGCAATGATGACGAATGTCATGCAGCCTACCATTTCCCGCTTATGCCAAGGATTTACAAATCCATTGCCATGCAAAACGGCAACCCTATCGAAGAAACACTTTCAAGCGCATTTACACCTGAGTTGCCGGCACATGGGCAGTGGTTCACTTTCCTGCGTTGCCACGACGAACTTAGCCTCGAGTTAGTATATGTTACCGAAGAGGAACGAAAATATATCCACCAGCAGTACTGCCTTAAGCCGGAATGGGATTTCAGGCTTGGAGAAGGCATCTCGGCCCGTCTTTCGGAGCTCATGCAACGCGATTACCGCCGCATTCTGCTGGCTTATTCAATCATACTATCCCTTCCGGGAACGCCGGTAATATATTATGGCGATGAGTTCGGGAAACTAAACGATGAAACTTATTACAATGAAATGATACAGCTCACCGGGAAGGACGATACCCGTTTCCTGGTGCGCGGAAAAATTAACTGGAACGAACTTGCCGAAAATCTTTCGGACACCAATAGCCTGAGCAGCAAAATTTATGAAAAACTTAAACAAATGCTGCATATCCGGAATCAACATAAGACTTTTGGCCGTGGGAAACTCGAGTTTATCAAAATGCCCGGTTACCCGAACGGCCAACTGCTTTCATTTATCCGGTCGTACCAGGATGAGAAATGGATGGTAATACACAATCTGACCAACCAGGTACTGCCTGTAACGCTTCCTGAGGCTGCGGATGGTGCCATTGATATTTTCAGCGGAACAAAACCGGATCAAATTGAACCATACGGATTCTGTTGGTTACAAATATCCTGAGCCCTTTTGCTTTACTGAAAAAGGAAAACCTTAAGATCATAAAACACAAGATGAAAAAAGTGCAGGTTAAAATGCCTGATGAAGTGGTCAGGCAGCAAGGTGCCTGATCATTTTTTATTTAAGTTTTACGACTTTATTCATTCAAAAATACCTTAAAATATGCCTGCAAAATATCATTTCGAAGCTGCGATTTTCGACCTCGACGGGGTGATTACCCGCACAGCACTGGTTCATAGCCATGCCTGGAAAAAAATGTTCGACGACTACCTGCGCCAGCGCGAAATACAACACGGGGAACCATTCAGGGAATTTACCCAGAAAGACGATTACCTGCCTTATGTAGATGGAAAACCACGCTATGAGGGCGTAAAATCCTTTCTCGAATCGCGCGGAATCCACATCCCTTTTGGCGATGCCTCCGATGGCGTTGAATTGGAAACCGTTTGCGGACTGGGTAACCGGAAAAATATCACCTTTAATGAAGTTCTCAAACGCGAAGGTGTGAGTGTTTACGACTCAACCGTTGAGTTTATGAAGGATCTGAAACGAAACGGTGTTCGGATTGGCGTAGCTTCTTCGAGCAAAAACTGTGAGGCTGTACTCGAAGCCGCCGGACTAATGCACCTTATTGAAACACGGGTTGATGGCGTAGTTTCGGCCGAGATGGGCCTGAAAGGAAAACCCGAACCCGATATTTTTACAACTGCAGCCGCGAACCTGGGCGTTAAACCACATCATGCCGTGGTAGTTGAGGATGCCACCTCAGGTGTATCAGCAGGCCGTGCAGGTAACTTCGGATTGGTGCTGGGCCTGGCCCGCGAAGATAACAAACACGAACTGCTGATCCATGGCGCTGATATTGTGGTTGAAGATATCTCGGAAATATCACACGATGACCTGAACCACTGGTTTGCACACGGTATTGAAAACGATGGCTGGAAAATTACCTATCATACCTACGAGCCTGCCAAGGAACGTACCCGCGAAGCCCTGCTGGCAGTGGGTAATGGTTACTCCGGTACCCGTGGCACTATGGACGAATCAGATGCCAATAAAATAAATTACCCCGGAACATACATCGCCGGGTTATACAATCGCCTGAGTACACCTGTTGCAGGCCGCGATGTTTGGAACGAAGATTTTGTCAATATCCCCAACTGGCTGCCGGTAACTTTCAGTATCAACGATGGCAAATGGTTCGATATCAACGATACAGAAATTATTTCTATCGAACGTAACCTTGATTTTAAAACCGGTCTGCTTTCGCGCTCGCTTAAAGTGCGC
>CAYNVK010000256.1:0-5634 GCA_964400395.1 uncultured Lentimicrobiaceae bacterium
AGGATGGGTGCGTGGCCAGGGTGTATTCGACCAGCTTTCGCCCGATTTTAAAACGGATTATATCAATTCCATCGACAATATCAGTATCCCGGTTGTATCGCACGAAATTGGTCAATATTCCGTGTACCCCGACATGAGCGAGATTGAAAAATATAAAGGTGTTTTAACGCCGGTAAATTTCATGGCAGTTCAAAAGGACCTCGAAAGGAAAGGATTATTAGCTAAGGCAGGTGATTATACAGCAGCTACCGGCAAGTTTGCGACTTTATTGTACAAGGAAGAAATTGAACGGGCGTTGAAAACACCTGGACTGAGCGGATTCCAGTTGCTCGATCTGCATGATTTCCCTGGCCAGGGAACCGCGCTGGTGGGAGTGTTGAATGCATTCTGGGAATCGAAAGGATTTGTTTCGAGCAACGAATGGCGGATGTTTTGCTCCGAAGTGGTTCCGCTGCTTTGGTTCGATAAAGCCGTTTATACCACAAACGAAACATTGAAAGCCGATTATGGCATTGCCAATTATTTCAGGGACTTTAATAACACAACTTTTGCCTGGAAGCTAAAGGACAGTAAAGGGAAAACCGTGATGCAGGATTCAGCCGGCGTTCCACAAATCCTGAAAGGGAAAACTGCCAAACTCGGAGATTTCAGCATTCCGCTGGCGGGGTTACCGGCTCCGGCTAAATATACTGTTGAGCTCTCAATAAAGGGCACAACCTATAAAAACCAATGGAGCATCTGGGTGTATCAACCAAAATCCACAGCAAACGAAGGTGAAGTACTTGTAACCACCTCATTCAAGGATGCCATTGCCGCACTTAACGAAGGCAGGAAAGTCCTGCTAAGTCCTGATATCAAAGACATATCGGGAATTACAGGCAAATTTGTGCCCGTATTCTGGAGCCCGGTACATTTTCCTGACCAGCCCGGAACCATGGGCTTGCTGATGGACCCTGGCCATGCTGCTTTCCGCGATTTCCCCACCGATTTTTACTCCAACTGGCAATGGTGGGATCTGTGTAAAAATTCGAAAACAGTCGTCCTCGATCAGCTGACTGTGAACCCGATTGTAACCGTAATCGATAATTTCTTCAAAAACCGCAAGCTGGGCAATGTGTTCGAAGCAAAAGTCGGCAAAGGAATGCTGGTTTTTTCGTCGGTTGATATTCACACTGACCTCGAAGACCGGCCGGTAGCCAGGCAGCTTAAAACCAGCCTGATCAATTATATGAACAGCAGTGATTTTAAACCGGCATTAACGATCACCGGAAGTGATGTTATGACATTTTCTGCTGAAACAAAGTAAATCAGGTTGAAGGTATAAATAACTGGTAATCTGAAATTCATAAGATTGAAGAATTGAAAGTCTAAAATTTAAATTCAAATGAAAAAGGTACTTTTTTTAGTCATTTTAAGCATAGTAAATATATTGGCATATGGCCAGAAGGCTGAACCGCAGATCACAAACCCGTTAACAGGCGGATATTTTGCCGATCCTACCATTATTAAGGTGAAGGATGTCTATTACATTTATTCAACCATCGATCCCTGGGGTGGCAACGAGCTTTGCGTGCTCGAAACAAAGGATTTCAAAAATTTTGAGCAAAAACACATCAACTGGCCTACGAAAAAAGCATGTACCAGCAATAATTCCGGAACTGATATGGTTTGGGCGCCTTCGGTGGTAAAAGCTAAAAACGGAAAGTATTATATGTATGTTTCTGTGGGCAATGAAGTATGGGCCGGAGTAAGCGATGCTCCGCTCGGCCCGTGGAAAAACGCCAAAGCTGATGGTAAACCATTAATACCCCGATTTCAATTTCCGGGTTTCCACATGATTGATGCCGAGTGTTTTATTGACAATGATGGACAGGCTTATCTTTATTGGGGCTCGGGATTAAACTGGGTGAACGGACACTGTTATGCCGTTAAACTAAAAAAAGACATGGTGACCTTTGATGGTGAGCCAAAGGATATTTCGCCACCCAATTATTTTGAAGCGCCTTTTATGCTGAAAAGAAACGGCAAATACTACCTGATGTATTCCGAAGGGAAAGCGGTTGATTATACGTATAAGATCAGGTATTCAATCGGGGATACTCCTTTTGGCCCCTGGAAGGAAGGGAAGAACAGTCCCGTTTTATCAACTTCCGCCGACAGTTCTACCTATGGCCCCGGGCATCATACGGTTTTCAGGGAGAAAGGGCAGGATTATATCCTTTATCACCGCTTAGTCTATCCGCAACCAAAAGACATAACCATCCGGCAACTTTGTATCGACAGTTTAAATTTTGATGGTGAAGGCAACATCAAAAGGATTAGCCCAAAGGGAGTTGCATCATTTATTGGTAAAACAAAATAAAATGAAAACACATTTACTCATCGTCCTGTTAACTTGCGTATTACTAACGGGTTTCGGGCAAACCGCGAAAAAACCGGTTGATTATGTAAATGTTTTTACCGGAACTTCCAATTCGCGCTGGATGCTGGGGCCTTATGCAGGGGTTCCTTATGGAATGGTGCAACTGGGGCCCGATAACCAGGAGTCGGGCTGGATGGCCGGTTATGAGTATTCGATTATGAATGTTACCGGTTTCAGTCATCTGCATGCCTGGACGATGGCCGGGCTGATGGTAATGCCAGCAGCACAGGATTTTACAAAAGACAACGGCGCGAGTTCAAAGGCCTACCGGGGTGCCGGGGCAGGGTTTCATTCGCGCATATTCAAGGAAACAGAAAAGGCCTCACCCGGGTATTATTCCTGCGATCTGTACGATGCCGGTTGCAATGCCGAACTCACGGCATCAACCCATTGTGGCTTTCATAAATACACCTTTACATCAGGCAATGATATCCGCATCCTGCTGGCGCTGAACTTCCCTACAGAATATGAAGTGGATATTCGGGATGCAGTTTTTAACAAAGTAAGCAATACTGTGGTTGAAGGTTATGCCCGTACCGGCGCAGCCTATGGGGAATATACGCTCTACTTCTCCATTCAGTTCAACAAACCTTTTAAAACACTGAATGGATGGAATAATGACTTTGTGCAAACAAATGTGGCCCAAATTGCAGGCAAAAAGGATGTAGGTGCTTTTGTAACATTTACAACCAACTTGAATGAATCCATCCTCATGAAAGTGGGTCTTTCGCTGGTAGACCTGGATGGGGCCAGGCATAATCTGGATACTGAATTAGAACCTTTCGGATGGAATTTCGAGGCAGCTGCTGCTGCGGCCCGCGACCAGTGGAATACCCTGCTTTCGCGCATCGAAGTAAAAGGCAGCGAGCTGAATAAGGAGAAATTTTATACCAATTTTTACCGCAGTTTTGCCAAACAAACCTGGAGCGATGTAGATGGACGTTATCGTGATCCTGATAATAATATCCGGCAATTACCCAAGGGCGGAGTTATGTATGGGGGCGATGCGTTTTGGAACTCGTTCTGGAATTACAACACCATTCTTTCGCTGGTGGCCCCCGATATTATGAACAACTGGGTACGCACCGAACTGGAACTTTTCGATAAATCAGGCTGGACAAACAATGGTCCGACCGGACTGAAGCTTACCGGTATAATGGATGTTACCCACGAAATTGCCCTGATGGTTTCTGCTTATCAGAAAGGCATCAGGAATTACGATGTTGACAAATTGTATAAAGCCATGAGGCATAATGGAATGGAGCAGGGTGTGAGGCCCCCGGGAAAAGGCCTTTCGGGCATGGAACGACTAAATGTTTACAACCGCCTGGGCTATGTTCCTTTTGAGGTGGATGCTGCTTCGCGAACCCTGGATTACGCCTACACCGATTATTGTGCTGCCCAACTGGCAAAAGTCATGAAGCAGGATGCTGATTATGATTTCTTTCTCAAGCGGTCCAACAACTGGAAAAATCAATTTCATCCCGAATTAAAAATGCAGGTTCCCAGGGATTCACTAGGAAACTGGATGAAGGATTTTGATCCTTTTTCAGGCAAGCACTGGATTGAAGGCAACGCCTGGCAATACTCTTGGTATGTGCCTCACGATATTGACGGGCTGGTGAACCTGATGGGTAAGGACCTTTTTAATCAGCGACTGGAAGAAGGATTTGAAAAATCGGTAAAACACAACTTTGCCGCTCATGCCTTCGATCGGCACCAGGAAATTGCTTTCGAATACTATATCAACCACGGTAACGAAGGGAATATGCAGGCATCCTTCCTGTTTAATTATTCAGGTAAACCGTGGCTTACCCAAAAATATTCGCGGGCAATCCTCGAAAAATTCTATGGCAATACGCCATACCATGGCTGGGAAGGCGATGAGGACGAAGGCCAGATGGGCGGCTGGTTTGTAATTGCATCCATGGGCCTGTTCGAAATGAACGGAGGTGTGACCGATGAACCGGTTTTCGACCTCACATCGCCTTTATTTGATGAAATCACCATTCATCTTGATAAAATGTACAACGGCGGAAAGTCATTCGTGATAAAAACGGTAAACAACTCAGCTGTAAATGTTTATATTCAGTCGGCCAGCTTAAACGGGAAACCACTCACCGAACCCAAATTAAGCTTCAAGGAAATGGTAAAAGGAGGGGAACTGGTTTTCAAAATGGGGCCGAAACCGAATATGGACTGGCTGAAAAAATGATTTTAAATTTTCAAAATCATCATTAAAAAAAATATCCTATCCCGATCTGCAATGAAGTATAATTCAATGACAAGTGTTGTATCATTCACCTCAGTACCTGCTGAAGGTATTGGAAGAATATTCAATGCGCATCATTTCTATTTGCAGATGCTGCTTCCTTCATTGTACCGGTGCTTAAGCACAATTGTCCTGGTTATCTGTCTTATTCCAATCTCCCTGTCAGGCCAGCCGGTAAGCATTAATAACACCATTCCCAGGAAGGACACCGAAGGCAATATAATAGATGCCCACGATGGCAGGCTTATTAAATTTGGCGATACTTATTATTTGTATGGCACGGCTTACGGAAATACCGATGGCTACGGAACCACAAACCATTTCAACTGCTACAAATCCACCGATCTGGCCAACTGGACCGCTTGCGGCGATATTCTCAGCAGCCCGCCAACAGGAGTTTATTACCGGCCACATGTAATTTACAATACCGCCACCCAAAAATATGTATTGTGGTACAACTGGTACCAAACCTTGTGGTCGGGGCAATATGGAGTGGCTGTTTCCGACACGCCAACCGGGCCATTTACCATTGTAAATGATAATGTAAACATGAAATTCATCGCTAAAGGGCTGGGCGATCTCAGTCTTTTTGTGGATGATGATGCTCAGGCCTACCTTGTTTATACTACTATTGCCGATCATGTGATAACGGTTGAGAAACTGGCTGATGATTACCTGAGTTCAACGCTTACTAACAGCGGCACCATTTTACCAAGTGCCGAGGCTTGTTCCATGTTTAAACGAAACGGGATTTATTACGTTCTATCGGATAAAATGTGTCAGTTTTGCCCCGAAGGTTCAGGTGCCCGGGTTTATATGGCAACAGATCCGCTGGGTCCTTATGCGTATACCAACAACATCAATAACCTGGAAAAGACAAAGTATCCGGCTGCGGCAACTATTGACGGCGACAGAAAAGGAACACTTTGGGGAAACTCCG
>CAYNVK010000257.1:0-5630 GCA_964400395.1 uncultured Lentimicrobiaceae bacterium
GCCTTATGGAATTATTTCGGTTTTTCAACAGGTTTAATTTCTATCATGTCGAAGGACTGTGTATCGTGTGGCATAGAGATATCGTACCTGATTGGGTATGTTAACAGCAGGAAAAAAAATAAATAGCGTCATAAAATAAAGTTTCTTATCCGGGTTTTACCTTTTATATTTTAACCTTGTCTGCCCATGCATATCATCCGCTTATACTGGGAATTTCATAAAAGTACGCTGGCGATAAACTGGGCTTTTTCTGTAGCGCTGTCGGTATTAAGTTCGGTATGGCTGTTACCGGTATTAAGTATGACCGTCGGTCCACTGATCGTATTTTTATATAAAGAAATTGCGCGAAGCAACGAATACTATTTTTACTATAACCGGGGTATATCAAAAACAGGATTAATAGCCGCCAGCATGGGTTTGCATGTAGTTTTGGGAGTTGTTCTTTTAATATTGATGAAGTAATGGCGGATCTTTTAGAAATTGACAGTGTTATAAAGTCGTACAACCAGCGGCAGGTGCTTACCGACATTTATTTAAAATGTGAAACCGGCGATATTATTGGCATGCTGGGCCGAAATGGCTCCGGCAAAACCACCTTGCTGAAAATTTTATTTGGTACACTGTCAGCTGAACGAAAATTTATACGCATCAATGGCAAAGTACATAACAGTGCCTACAAAACCCTGAACGAAATTTGTTATCTGCCCCAGCATCAGTTCCTGCCCATGCACCTGGCAGTGGAAAAAGCGGTTGCCCTTTTTTTAGGTAAGGTGCCTGTTAGTTTCTTTATACAGGATGAAACTTTAGCACCCGTAAGAAAGCACAAAATTTCGGATCTGGGTGGTGGGCTGTTACGCTACCTCGAAATAAAGCTTTTATTGGGTACGCATTCCAGATTTGTATTACTCGATGAACCCTTCAGCGGCATCTCGCCGTTGTTGGTACAGCATATAAAGGAACTTATTACAGCTTCTGCAGCAACAAAAGGGATTATACTCACCGACCATGATTATAGAAATGTGCTGGATGTTGCCAACCGGTATTGTTTAATTTTCGACGGCGGCATAAAGCCGATAACCGACAAATCAGAACTTATAACATGGGGATATGTTCCCGATTCGAAGGATTAATGGTTTTGTAAACATCGCCGGTAGTTCTTTTGATGTTCAGCTTCAGTTTGCTATTTCAGTACGGATAAGCAGCGGTTGACAGTATTTACAATATAAAATTCCTGATTTCGGTTTGTGGAATTTGGGTTGCTTTCTCATCATTACCGTATCAACAATTTTTCAGAAAGTATTATAAGTCGTCTAGCCTTTCAGGTTGCTGAGGTAAGCGCATAATATTCAGAATGGGTTCAATAATGTATAATTTATAAAACTAACAAACCGGTTATGAAACTGAAATATCTGATTCTATTCGCATTAAATCTTTGTTTTGCATTTGGCTGCAATTCATCTAAGCATGGGTTAACTTCTGAAAATGTCATCGGTACAGAGGTACATCTGGCCAGTGTTCATAACAATGTGTGCAAAAGTTTATATGGCAATGTTTTACTTTATGCCATATTTGTTGATACCAGAGGCACCAAACCCTGGAGTGAATTCGACATAAAATCGACCCTGGATTCAATTCAGAAAGCTATGGATTGGATAAAAAGAAAAGCCATTATCAATAACAGGAAACTAGAGATTGAAATAAAATACCCGGTGAGTGGTCATAAAATTCCGGTTGCATTAGATTTTCCGCGCACTACATTGAGTGAAACCTTATTCCAGCCTTCGTTACAAAACGGTTTAAAAGCAATTCAGTCGTGGTCCGACCGGATTGCGGTTGCAGCAGCCCGAACACTGCCACCCGATACTTCAAAAATGATTACAACCCGGAATTCGCTCACAGATAAAGAAAGATTAATAGCCAGGTTGAGAGATATTTATAAAACAGATAATGTTGCATTGGTGTATTTTGTCAATAATTATTATAACGATGAAATCTCTGTTACCTTAAATGCAACCAGCCGGAATAACGTTGAGTATTCAATAGTCAGTTATAAAAATCCTTCGGTGATTGCTCACGAATTTTTACACCTGTTTGGCGCATGGGATCTTTATATTACGCCTTTCGAGAAGGACAAGGCAGCTAAAAGCAGGAAGGAATTTGCCATGAAGGAATTTCCGAACGAGATCATGGCATTTGCATACCGTGGAATTGATTCATTGGATATTTCTCCTTTTACCAGGTACTGTATTGGCTGGGAAAAGCAGATGGACCCCAAATATACCGAAATGATCCTGGGTAAAAACATCAGGCCGGTGCAGTATTAGACCCCGGAACTGCTCTAACTATTCTCACCGCAGCAATCCTTTTGCAAACACCTTATTCTGCCGGTCAATAAAGCCGGCAACTGCAGTTTGTTGAATCCATGCACTGTTGCTATCGCTAAAAATTTAATACTTTAGCGGTTTTTACAACCCTGTATGATTGCTGATTCAGCCTTAACCTACCTGAGCATAGGCGCCATGTTTGGCTTAACGGCCGGGCTTTCGCCGGGGCCTATGCTTATGCTTATTATCTCGCAAACCTTGCAGCACAACAAATCCGAAGGAACCAAAATTGCTTTTGCCCCCTTAATCACCGATTTACCGGTTATACTGATTACCTACTTTATATTCTCGCAATTTTCGCAATACACAACGGTTCTTGGCATCATAGCCCTGGCCGGGGGGATTTATGTTACCCGCATGGGATATCTCACCCTGCGAACAAAAGCTTTAACTATCGAAACCACCCCCGTAAAACCCGATTCATTCAAAAAAGGAATCATCACCAGTTTCCTCAATCCCAACCCTTATTTTTTCTGGCTCACAGTTGGAACCCCTATCATTTTTAAAGCCTATAATGTAAGCCTGATGGCGGTAATTGTTTTCCTGCTTTCGTTTTATACCATGCTTGTGGGTTCGGCTATAGGCATTGCACTAGTAGTTGAACACACAAAAACGTTTTTAAAATCCAATGCCTATCTTTGGGTAATGCGCATACTGGGTGTGGTATTGATGGTGTTTGCCTTATTTTTCTTTCGCGACGCAGTAAAAATATTATTTCATCCCTGAACTGCAGCAAAATGCAGTTGAACTAAATTCCGGTACCTCACATGGCTATCCGGCAAACAAATTCCGTTTAGATGGGTTTAAAATGCGTGGCCCTGTTATTTTTCCGGCCAAAATGAGTTTGTTTAAAAAGGGAATAACCTGCTTATTTAAAAATTCAAGCCATGCCAACCGAAAAAAACGAAAGTCGCAGCTCCGTTATCAAAGCTATATCCACACCCATCCAACTGGCAGCACTCATAGTGCTGGTTGTTGAGGGTTTGTTGTTATACATTTTAACAAAAGCCGGCAATGCCAACAGTACCCTTTATGTTACACTTATGGTAGGTGTGTTGGTATTAACCATTGTTGCAGTATTTGTTATCGAGTTTAAAAGGATCAAACTGAAAGAGTCGGATACCATTCCAAACACAGGTGAGGTTGAAAGCGCCAAAAAGCATTATACCTGGGATGTATTTTTAGCGGCTCCCCTGGCAGCCCTTTCTGACGAAAGTTTTGAAAGCGACCTGTTAAAAATGAAGGAGATAAAAACGATCCTGGAAGAGGATTGTGACTTTAAGCGAGTGTATTTTGCAGGAGCAAATATGAAAACAAAACAGGATTTTGAAACAGCTGATGTTTCGGTTGAAGTCGATGTAAATGCCTTAAAAGAAAGTCAGAATTTCGTATTGATTTATCCCGAAAAAATCGTTTCCAGCGTATTGTTCGAAGCCGGTATCGCCTTAGCCCTCGGGAAACCCTCATTTTATTTCGGCGGTACTGACAATTTTCCTTTCCTGATGAAACAGGCAAACCAGAAATTCAACTTCGTAAAAATACAGGATGCGAATAACCTTGATAAAATTATTTCCATTCTCAGGAAAAATAAAAAACATCTGTTTAAGATTTAGCGAAGTTAAACCTGTTATAATAAACTGAATCAGGCTGTTTTAATGCTAAAGATCCATATCTGCCCACTGTAATTACGCATCCTGTAAGCCGGTTATTGTTTATAAACTGATAGAGTTACCACCTCGTTGTAAATCTTTATTTTTCGGGTACAGGCATTCTGCATCAGGCTTAAAATTTTATAATCACCGGTAGCTGGCAACCATTCAAATTTTCATTTGTTATCTTTGATGGCTGAAACATGTAACCTTTCGTTGAAATTTTACCTCATACCATGAAAAAAATCTATACCCTTTTATTATTATTGCTTTTAACAGCTATCGGTTATGGCAAGCAGGTGGATGTTAACACCGCGAAAAATATAGCACAGGCATTTCTATCGGCTTCCAGTAATAGCCTATTAAAAAGTGCGGCAAATCTTCAACTGGTTTACAGTGCAGGGTCCGGATCGGGAACTGCAGCATTGCCCGTGCAGCCTTCTGTGTATTATTATGTATTTAACGCCGCGCAGCAGGGCTTTGTAATTGTGGCGGCTGACGATGCCGCTACTCCCGTACTGGGATACTCCGACCGTGGCGCGTTCGATCCGGCCAATGTACCGCCCAATGTAGCCAAGTGGATGGAAGGCTATAAAAGCGAAATCAGGTACCTGGTAGAGCATAACATTAAACCCACCCGCGAAATTGAGGAACAATGGCTTCAGCTCAAGAGGGGAGAGGTGAAAAGCACTTCAGGCGAAAGTTCGGTTACCGCGGTAGGCCCGCTGATGCAAACCCGCTGGAACCAGTCGCCATACTACAATGCCATGTGCCCCGGGGGATCGGTAACCGGCTGTGTGGCAACGGCCATGGCCCAGGTAATGAAATACTGGAATTACCCTGCCACCGGCTCCGGATTTCATTCGTATAACCACAGCCGCTACGGAACTCTTTCGGCCAATTTCGGAAGCACCACGTACCAATGGGCCAATATGACAAATACCCTCAGCAGTGCCAATAATGCCGTGGCTACTTTAATGTACCAGGTAGGTGTGAGTGTTGATATGGATTACAGCCCCGAGTCGAGCGGCGCTTATGTAATTTCGGCCCAGAGCCCGGTTACCAATTGCGCCGAATATGCCTTGAAAACATATTTCGGCTACAAAAGCACGCTGAAGGGTGTTCAGCGGAGCAGCTATACCCAAACCCAGTGGATGAACCTGCTGAAGGCAGAACTGGATGCCGGCCGGCCTGTTCTGTATGCCGGATTTGGTTCAGGGGGCGGTCATTGTTTTGTTGCCGATGGATACGATGTTAACAGTTATTTCCATTTTAACTGGGGATGGGGTGGCGCCTACGACGGGTTTTTCCAGGTGAATGCACTTAACCCCAGTGGTACCGGTATTGGAGGAGGCAGCGGGGGCTTTAACAGCGGGCATCAGGCAGTTATTGGCATTGAGCCGCCTTCTGTAACCCAAACCTATAACCTGGCGCTGTATGCGGCGCTGACCCCATCGGCTGGAACTATTTATTATGGCGATGCGTTTTCAGTTACCACCAACCTGGTAAATAAAGGTACCGCTACATTCAGCGGCGACTATGCTGTTGCTGTTTTCGACAATGCTTACAATTTTGTCGATTTTGTAGAAACAAAAAC
>CAYNVK010000258.1:0-2542 GCA_964400395.1 uncultured Lentimicrobiaceae bacterium
GGCTTATCTGCATTTCATTCTTTACCTTAGCCCCCGAAAAAATTGACACATGAAAACTATTTCCATCAGCGCGCTCTTTATTCTGGCAACACTCCTAAGCTTCGCACAATCACCTGCATCGTATGTAAATCCTTTTATAGGCACCAACGAAATGGGGCATACTTATCCCGGCGCCACCGTACCTTTTGGCATGGTGCAGCTGAGCCCCGAAACCGATACCATACAGTATTCAATCGGCCAGGGTTATGTTAAAGATGTATACCGCTACTGCGCAGGGTACCAGTATTCCGATAAAAACATTGTGGGTTTCAGCCACACTCACTTTTCAGGAACCGGGCACAGCGACCTGGGCGATTTCCTGGTGATGCCCACCACCGGCAAAGTACAACTTAACCCGGGTACCGCCAAACACCCCGAAACCGGTTACCGAAGCCGTTTTTCGCATGATACTGAAGTTGCCAAAACAGGATATTACTCAGTGATGCTCAGCGATTACAACATCAAAGCTGAACTTACAGCTACATCGCGTGTGGGTTTCCACAGGTACACGTTCCCCGAAACCAGCCAGGCAAACATTATACTGGATATGGTTGCAGGAATTTACAACTACGATGGCAAGGTAGTATGGAGCTCCATCAGGGTCGAAAATGATACGCTTATTACCGGCTACAGGCAAACCCAGGGCTGGGCACGCGAACGCAGCATGTATTTTGCCATGGTTTTTTCGAAACCGATCCGCAATTATGGTTGCCGTGATGAAGCAAAACTGGCTTACAGCGATTTTTACCGCAAATTCAACACCACAAAAGACTTTCCTGAAATGTCGGGCCGGAAACTGAAGACCTATTTCAGTTTCGATACCAAAGATGGGGAACAAATACTTGTAAAATTTGCCCTCTCACCAGTAAGCACCGAAGGAGCACTGAAAAACCTGCAAGCTGAAATTCCCGGCTGGAACTTTGACCAGGTTCGCCAACAAGCAGAAAACGAATGGAATAAAGAATTAAGCCGCATCACGATAGAAGCATCTGACGAAAAGAAAATTAACTTCTACACAGCCATGTATCACGCCTTCCTTTCGCCCACTTTGTTTATGGATGTGGATGGCATGTACCGCGGCCTCGATCACAACAACCACAAAGCAGCCGGTTTCGAAAATTATACCACTTTTTCGCTTTGGGATACCTACAGGGCATTGCATCCCTTGTTTACACTGGTTCAGCAGAAGCGCACGTCGGATATGATAAATTCCATGCTGGCCCATCAGCAACAAAGTGTGCACCACATACTACCGGTATGGAGCCATTATGCAAATGATAACTGGTGCATGATCGGGTACCATGCTGTTTCGGTGATTGCCGATGCATACATGAAAGGAATTACCGGTTTCGATCCGCAGAAAGCGCTAAACGCATGCCTTGCCAGCGCAACCTATGCCCCCAACGACGGCATTGGCGATTATATGAAATACGGTTATGTGCCGGCCGACAAATCGTCGAATGCGGCTTCCAAAACCCTTGAGTATGCCTACGATGATTACTGTATAAGCCAAATGGCCGCTAAAATGGGGAAAGCTGACATTGCTGCCGCGTATGCAAAACGCGCCCAGGCCTACAATTATACCTGGGATGCAGGTACGGGTTTCATGCGCGCACTCAGGAGCGATGGCACCTTCCAGTCGCCATTCGACCCACTGAGTACCGAACGGCAGGGATTTATTGAAGGCAACGCATGGAATTATTCACTGTATGTGCCCCAGGATCCGATGAAGCTGATTGCATTGCATGGCGGTAATAAAAAATTTATCACGCATCTCGATTCACTTTTCAATGTAAAACTCGACGAAAAACACTTTGCCGAATCGGAAGACATTACAGCCGCCGGGCTGATCGGCAACTATGTTCACGGCAACGAACCCAGCCACCATGTGCCTTACCTGTATGTTTTTGCCGGCGCGCCATGGAAAACCCAGGAACGCATCCACCAGATTGTGAAAACCATGTACCGCAATGCAACCGACGGGCTTTGCGGCAACGACGACTGCGGGCAGATGTCGGCATGGTATATTTTCAGTTCCATCGGTTTTTACCCGGTATGCCCCGGCAGCAACGAATATGTAATTGGTTCGCCTTCGGTAGATAAAGCCACTTTAAACCTCGAAAACGGGAAACAATTTATAGTAAAAGCCACCAACCTGAACGAAAAAAACATCTACATACAGCGAATTCTTCTCAACGGAAAGCCCCTGAACGGATATATTCTGAAACATGAAGACATTATGAATGGTGGTATGCTTGAGTTAGTGATGGGTGCAAAGGCGAAGAAATGATAGATTGGGGATTGCGGATTGGAGATTGGGGATTGGGGATTGCGGAATGTAGATTGGGGATTAAAAGGAAAATGGGACGCCCTTACAACTTACACCTTACAACTTACACCTTATACCTTGCAATCCACCTGCCAAAAAAATGTATTTCCCCCAACACACACGTATTGAAAAAATTGTATTTTTGATAAAAACACAACGTCATGGATTTTAACG
>CAYNVK010000258.1:2642-5628 GCA_964400395.1 uncultured Lentimicrobiaceae bacterium
CACGTATTGAAAAAATTGTATTTTTGATAAAAACACAACGTCATGGATTTTAACGAAGTTTTACTCAAACGTGAAAGTATCCGCAATTACGATCCCGCCAAACCGGTAGATAAAAATACCCTGAACCGTATACTTGAGGCCGGGCGTATAGCGCCTTCAGCATCCAACTACCAGCCCTGGGAATTCTGGCTTATTTCGTCGAAAGAAATGCTCGAAAAAGTGAAACCCTGCTATTCACGATCCTGGATCAACGATGCGCCGCACATCCTGGTGGTTACCGGCGACCTCGACCAGGCCTGGGAACGTGCCGATGGCTATAATTCGCTGCAGACTGACCTTGCCATTGCCATGCACCAGATGGTTCTGGCGGCTACCAACGAGGGTGTAGGTTCGTGCTGGGTTACCAATTTCGATCCGGATATCCTGCGCAAAGCGCTCGGGATAAAGGAATCCGTAAAAGTGTATGGCATCACGCCACTGGGTTATCCGCGCGCAACCTATACGAAACGCACAGTAATTATGCGCAAGCCGCTTGAAGATGTGGTGATTTACTGCTGAAAACTCATATACAGGTTAACCCACTACGCTTTTCGCGGTAACATATCCCTGCACTACTTTATGCTATGATAAAACTGACTCAACGTACTTTCCTGATCCTGCTATTCGCAGTAATTACTCTCAGCCTCATCCTGAACCTGGGCCAGGCTTATTCGCTCTGGAACATGGCAGATGCGGTTCTGATCGGCAGTCGCTGGCTTACGATGGCTTTACTGGTGGTTTATGCTTTACGCAAAAAATCACTCACTACCTGGATACTGATCAGCATGGTTCTGGGTGTTGAATTTGGGTACGATGCCCCGACTATCGCAATACACCTGAACGTCCTCAGTAAAATATTCCTGAACCTGGTGAAGACAATTATTGCACCGCTGCTTTTTGGCACATTGGTGGTGGGCATCGCAGGTCATTCAAACCTGAAACAGATCGGGCGTATGGGCTGGAAATCAATTGTGTATTTTGAAATTGTATCGACGATAGCACTTTTTATCGGGCTGTTTGCCATTAATATCAGTAAGGCCGGTGTAGGTGTAAATATTCCGGGTGCCATTGACCAATCGGGCCTACATGCTGCCAAACCGCAAACTGCTGAAGAAATTATACTGCATGTTTTCCCCGAAAATATTGCAAAAGCCGTTTACGACGGGCAGGTATTGCAAATTGTAATATTCAGCATCCTTTTCGGAATTGCTGTGGCCATGCTAAAAGAGGTACACCGCAACCGTATGGTTCATTTTGCTGAGAGCCTTTCAGAGGTTATGTTTAAGTTCACAAACCTGGTAATGTATTTTGCACCCATTGCGGTTTTTGCTGCCATATCGTACTCGGTAGGCAATATGGGCATTGGCATCCTGGGCAACCTGCTTCAATTACTGGCCACGTTGTATGTATCGCTGATTATATTTTTGGCAGGTGTTTTGCTTCCTATCGCTTTGCTGATGAAAATCCCGGTAAGGAACTTCATCCGGGCAGTCTCGGAGCCGGCTACCATTGCTTTTGCCACCACCAGCAGCGAGTCGGCACTTCCTATAGCCATGGAGACGATGGAAAAATTTGGTGTTCCCCGAAAAATTG
The DNA here is from genome assembly GCA_964400395.1 of uncultured Lentimicrobiaceae bacterium. Classification (GTDB taxonomy): domain Bacteria; phylum Bacteroidota; class Bacteroidia; order Bacteroidales; family UBA4417; genus UBA4417. Next base: position 4,275 of record CAYNVK010000258.1, read on the forward strand.
TTGCTTTTGTGATGCCAACCGGCTATAGTTTTAACCTCGATGGTACCACGCTTTATCTTTCGCTGGCTACTATTTTTGTGGCACAATGCGCGGGTATACATCTGCCCCTCGATCGTCAGCTCCTCATTGTTTTTACGCTAATGCTTACCAGCAAAGGCGTTGCCGGGGTTTCGAGGGCTTCGCTGGTTATACTGCTGGGCACGGCAGCCAGTTTCGGGTTACCAACCTGGCCTATATTCATTATCCTGGGTATCGACGGGCTGATGGATATGGCCCGTACAGCGGTAAATGTAATTGGAAATTGCCTGGCAACGGCGGTGGTTGCAAGGTGGGAAGGTGAATTTGATGATGTTGCGGCCAGGAATTTCAATCCCAAAATGGTGGAAAAACTGAAATAAAGAATCGAATTTATTTCCCGAAACAAAGTAGTTTATCAGCAAACAAAGTAGTTTCGGGGTAAAATACAAAGAGCAGCCCGAAAGCTGCTCTTTATATTTATGGTTGTAACTGATTACACGGTCATGATATCCTTTTCTTTATGCTCCAGTATTTTATCAACCTGAACAATATAGCCATCGGTAACATGCTGTATTTCTTTTTCCAGTGTTTTTATTTCATCTTCCGAAACACCTTCTTTTTCCAGTTTCTTGGCATCCTCAACGGCAGTGCGGCGCATACTGCGAATCGAAACCTTGGCGGTTTCGGCTTCGGCCTTGGCTTTTTTCACCAGGTCGCGGCGGCGCTCTTCGGTAAGCGGTGGTACCGCAATACGTAAAATCTCTCCGTTGTTTTGTGGATTAAAACCCAGGTTGGCATCCAGAATAGCCTTTGCCACCGGGTTTAGCATATTTTTCTCCCATGGCTGAACCACAATAGTGCGGGCATCGGGTGTATTGATATTGGCAATCTTGTCAACCGAAGTTGGATTTCCATAATACTCAACCTTAACGCCTTCGAGCATTTGCGGAGTGGCTTTGCTGGTACGGAATTTATGAAATTCTTTTTCGAGATGGGTAAGCGCATGTTGCATACCTTCTTTAATCTCTTCCAAAATAAACTTTGATTCTTCAGTCATGGCTATTCGTTTTGTAATGCAAATTTAAAAATTGCTTTGAAATATTTAATAACAAGCTGTAAAAAGTGTTTCCACGATATGATTATGGCGGTTAGGCTTAGGTTTAAGTAATAATTCAATCCCATCAATCCCAACAATCCCTATAAACCCTCCTCAACTCCACTCAGCGCTACAAGAAATCTGAAACTCTTGAAACCAAATGAAACCCTTGAAACTCCTCAATCCCCTCAAACACTTCAATCCCCTCAATCCCTATAAACCCTCCTCAACTCCACTCAG
>CAYNVK010000259.1:0-5624 GCA_964400395.1 uncultured Lentimicrobiaceae bacterium
AAATAAGATCCTCACGGGCCGTAACCAAGTTACTGTTTTGTAAATATCGCGCCTTATGGAGTCAATTTGAGTCTTAAAAAAATCATTTGCCACAGTGTGACCAATATCACGTAATGTGGCTGGAGAGAAGAATAATTTTGCATACAGAAAACATTGTTTAACCCTAAAACTATATGATGATGAAACCAAACATGGGAACCACCGACAGAATTATTCGAATTATTGCTGCAGTTGTAATTGCAATCCTTTATTTAACCAATGTAATCAGCGGAACAACCGGCATAATTTTGCTTGTGGTAGCTGCTGTTTTTGCTTTGACAAGCCTGGTAAGTTTTTGCCCGCTGTACCCGGTTATCGGCATGCATACCAACAAAACCAAATCCTGAACATCATCCCCGGCTATGCTTCGGATTGAAGGTTAATCGCCGGTTAAAAATCAAAAAAGCCTTGCTTTAAACAAGCAGGGCTTTTTTGTGATTATTTTCCAACGGAAACAGCATACTATTTTTAAAAGAAATAGCCGATGGAAAAACTTATCCTGCTGTTGGTTACCGGTTTGGTATCGTAAACCTTACATTTTGCATCCAGTTTGCCGTATGCGGCCGTAGTAAACTCGCACTCTGCGGTTACCAGCAATTTACCATTTATATAGCTGATCATGGGTGCTACGCGGTACACATAATCAATATCGGCATCGCGGGCATACACGGCACCAACAATGTTTTGCTCAGCGCCATATCCTTTGGTGTAGCCGGCAAACAAGGAACCCTGCCAGGTTTTGCCGGTGGTTTGCAGGTTAATCCAGCCCGATAAGTAATTCAGGGGCAGGTATTCGTGTTCGTTGGTAAGCGGGTCAATTTTGCTTATTCCGTAGCCACCCATTACCAGGTGATCGTTGAGGCCCTGACCGTAAATCCATTGCATTTTAATAACCAGCGGCTTTGTTTTTGCCATCATAAAGGCTGTGTACGAAAAACAATTCACTGACGCTTTTGTAGCATACATGCTATCGGTAACCAACCTGGGTGTAAGCCGTTTATAGTCCACACCCACACCGGCAAAAAGTTGATTACCGGTATACTGTACCTGCCCGTTCAGGTTGGGGACCATGCTGTTGCGCAGGTATATTGAAGAAGATCCGGCCGGACCGCTGTTCATGTAATCGCGCTGAGCAGTTATGGCAAGCACCGTGTTAATTTTACCTTTCGAAGCATCGATCCTTATTTGAGGTTGCCGGCTGAAAGGGTGAAAAGGAGCACCCGTATTGAGCGACAATACATTGGGAATCATCTCGGGGATATTAATCGGGTGCCAGTACTGCCCGGCAGTAAGGCTTGTGTTGGCCCACTTCATTTTGATGAAGGCATGACGCAGTCTGAAGCTGTTATTCTCCGAATTGGAGGCCCCGGTAAAATCACCTTCAATAAGCGCTGATGTCTTTGCCCCCAAAATATCGGGTCCAGTAGCTTTGGCCGTGAGGCGGGCCGTCATAGCGTATTGGTTAAAACTGCCATGCGCATTAATATCATTTCCGTTTTTATCGAGGCTCACTTTTTTAGGATACAGCAACAGGTAACCTTCGCGGGCTTCAACCACCTGCCGGGTATCGAACATACCCTCAGCCTTAACGAAACCACTCCAGGTTAAAGTAGGCTTATCGTTGGCAGTGGGTTGTTTTGCATCCTGCGAAAACGCTGAATCCGGCAGGAACATAAGAATTACAAGCGTAAAAATCGGGAATCTTTTTAAAATTGAAACCATGTTAATATGTTAGTTATCATTAAATTATAGCTTTTACAACTGTCGGAAAAGCCGGTTACGAACAAGCCGGCAAATGTATGGAAATTAAACGGCAGCAATGCATGCTTCAAAAAAAGAATAATTTAACTCATAAATTTGTGTGATATTGCATTTTACAGTAAAACAACGCTACCGATTATTATCACAATTACAGCGACTGGAGTTAAGCTTTTAGCGATTTACAAATGCAGCTTTCATAACAATTTATACTTTTACATGCATTTTGGCTTCACACAAATAAAAAAACTCCATTAAACAAATTATGAATTACTTACTTAAACACACATTTATGGCAGCTGCAGGCATTATAGCACTTGCAATAACCACCGGCGGATGTAGCGAAAAAGGAACAGAAAAAAGCGCTACACCGGCTTTGAGTGCATCCAACATGGATACCACTGTAAAACCAGGCGACGATTTTTACCGCTATGCAAACGGAAACTGGCTGAAAAACAATCCCATTCCGGCCGAATATAGCCGCTATGGCGCATTCGAAGTGCTGGAAGAAGAAAATTACGATCAGCTCAAAACCATCCTTGCCGATGCTTCGGCCGATAAAAATGCAGCCCAGGGCTCAATAAACCAGAAAATCCGCGACTTCTACAATTCAGGCATGGATACCAATAAAATTGAGAAAGACGGTATTGCCCCTTTGAAAGCTGAACTGGATCAGATCAATACTTTTACTACTCCGGCTGATGTTCAGAAAATGCTGATCGAACAACATGCTTCGGGCAATTACCCGCTTTTTTACCTGTATAGCGGCGCCGATGAGAAAAACTCGGATATGGTGATTGCAAACACTTACCAGGCCGGTCTTGGATTGCCCGACAGGGATTACTACCTGGCTGATGATGCACGGTCGAAAGAAATCAGGGCCGCATACCTGGTACATATGGCTAAAATGTTCGTTTTGGCCGGATCAACCAAAGAACAGGCTGATAAAGATGCAGCAACGGTGATGAACATTGAAACCGAACTGGCCAAAATTTCATCAACACGTGTTGAACTGCGCAACCCGGTTGCCAACTACAATAAAACCGACCTTGCAGGTTTACAGAAGATGGCTCCGGGCATCGACTGGAAAGCCTATTTCGCAGGTATAAAACTGGCCCCTGCTGCTGAAATAAATATCGGGCAGCCTAAGTTTATAAAAGGAATGGCCGCTATGATTCAAACTGTTCCGGTTGCCGACTGGAAAGTATATTTCCGCTGGGATCTGATAAACTCGGCAGCTTCGGCGCTTTCGTCGGAATTTGATAAGGAACATTTCGCTTTTTACGGCACCGTATTAACCGGCGCAAAGGAACAACGCCCACGCTGGAAACGTATGATCGACAATACCAGCAACTCGCTGGGCGAAGCTGTAGGCCAGCTGTATGTTCAGAAATTTTTCCCGCCTGAAGCAAAAAAACGCATGGTCGAGCTGGTGAACAACCTGAAAGCTTCGCTGGGCGAAAGAATTAACGGGCTGAGCTGGATGTCGGATGCTACCAAGAAAGAAGCCGAAGCCAAACTGGCAAAAATAAATGTTAAAATCGGCTATCCCGACAAATGGATCGACTACAGCAACCTCGCCATAGGCACCGATTCGTACTACCAGAACCTTAAAAATGCAAGGCAGTTCGAAGTAAACCGCAGCATGGCAAAAATCGGAAAACCTGTTGACCGCAGCGAATGGGGCATGACACCGCAAACCGTGAATGCTTACTATAGCCCGAACATGAACGAAATCGTATTCCCGGCAGCCATACTTCAGCCTCCTTTCTTCTTTATGAATGCTGACGATGCTGTGAATTACGGCGCTATTGGAATGGTAATTTCGCACGAAATGACCCACGGTTTCGACGACCAGGGTCGCCAGTACGATAAGGACGGTAACCTCCACGATTGGTGGCTGACCGAAGATTCCAAAAATTTTGAAGCTAAAACCGCCGTTCTGGTCGACCAGTACAACAACTATAAAATGCTGGATAACCTGCACGTAGATGGCAAACTTACCCTGGGTGAAAATATTGCCGACCTGGGTGGTATGAATGTAGCATACAACGGCTTACAAAAAGCACTTGCCGGCAAAAAACAGGATGAAAAAATTGACGGCTTTACACCCGATCAGCGGTTTTTCCTTTCGTATGCCCAGGTTTGGCGTGCCAACACCCGCGATGAAGAAACCATGCGCCGCCTGAAGGAAGACGTTCATTCGCCGGCCGAAGCCCGCGTAAACGCCATTGTTTACAACATTCCGGCTTTTTACAAGGCATTTGATATAAAACCCGGCGACAAACGCTATATTGCACCCGAAAACAGGGCCGATATCTGGTAGTCTGAAGATTGGAATCACTGAATAGATTAATCTCGGATGTCGGATTTCGGATTTCGTAACAACGATATCCGGAATCCGGCATCTTACTCTAAAAAAAGAAAGTTGCACGATGAAAAGCAGGTATAAAATTCTTGTCCATATTTTGTTCTGGATATATATGCTCAACCAGGCATTTTTCCCGATATATCTTAACAAAATTGACATAAAGCTGTTGCAGGACTATATCTACCTCAAGGATATTTTCATTACAACGTTGCTCAATATTTTTGTGTTTTATTCGGTGTATTTCGTTATCCCGAATTTCCTGAAATTAAAACGGAAATGGTACATTTTCCCATTTGTATTACTGCTGGCAACCGTTCTTTCGGCCATACGCCTGCCCATCGAAATCGCATACTGGAAATACCTTGTTAAACTGCCGCCCAGCCAGCTGATGTTTCAATACGACTGGATATGGGCAACGCTCAAATATACCGTAATCATCAGCATTTATGCCATGCTTATCCGCTTCAGCATCGACTGGTTTGATTCGCAGAAGCTGAAGGACGAACTGATCAAAGAACGGCAAGCCAGCGAAATTGCGCTGTTGCGATCGCAGGTAAATCCTCATTTTCTGTTCAACACGCTCAATAACATATACTCCCTGGTGTACAACAAATCGGACGAAGCACCCGAAGCCGTGATGAAACTTTCGAGCATTATGCGGTATATGTTGTACGATTCGAATACCGATTTTGTAGCTTTGCATAAGGAAATTGAATATTTGAACAGCTTTATTGAATTGCAGCAACTGCGGATCAGGCAAAAAGGGTTTGTTGAGATAAATGTAAACGGCTCCATGGATAATCGAACCATAGCGCCTATGCTCCTGATTCCTTTTGTTGAAAACGCGTTTAAACATGGAAATAAAAACCACGAGCCGGGTATAATTATTGATCTGAACCTCAAGACCGACAGGATGGTTTTTCTTGTAACAAATTTTGTAAAGCCCAACGATCAACGCAGCAGCGAGGAAGCCGGAGGATTCGGCCTCGAAAATATAAAACGCAGACTTGGATTACTTTACCCCGACAAACACGATTTAAAACTAAATTTGAAAGGGGATATTTTTAAAGTTGAGCTAACCATTTATAATTAACTGAAAATGAAATAGCCATGAAAAAATTCTCATACCAACCGAAAATGATATTATGGCGTATTCCATGTGACATTTAAAAAACAAATTAATCACACATGAAAATCAATTGTATTGCCATAGACGATGAGCCACTGGCGCTTGACATTATAAAAGCCTATTGTGCCAAGGTTCCATTCCTGAACCTGACCGGTACCTTCGGAAATGCAATTGATACCCTCGAATACCTGCGTCACAATTCGGTCGACCTCATGTTTCTCGACATACAGATGGAAGAACTTACCGGCATACAACTGCTGCATTCGCTGGTGAACAAACCTATGGTAATTTTTACCACGGCATACGACCAATACGCGTTGCAGGGTT
>CAYNVK010000260.1:0-3765 GCA_964400395.1 uncultured Lentimicrobiaceae bacterium
CATAAATGATTTCGACAATGGTTTTATTAAACAGGTTGATGGACATACACCTTATGGGATCAAACCTTTTTTAACAACCAGGTATACAACCATTTTGCAGCAATTGCCATTTACCGGAATATCGGAAACTGATGGTAAAAAAGGTTCCATCGTGCTGTATCCAAACCCGGTGACTGAAAACTTATTTCTTAAAATACCGGTTTTTATGGAAATAGTGAAAGGACAGATTTATAACCTACAGGGGAAATTGGAGAAAGAATTTGTATTGGCGCGAAATGCGGCTGAGGCGCGAATTGATGTATCTGATTTACATCCAGGTATGTATACTTTACTTCTGTTATCTGGTGATTACAGGGAAATATTAAAGTTTGTAAAGTATTAGGCAACCTTCTTTAAAATTCCGGGTTAGCAACCCTGTAAAACGAAACAATCCGCGGAGACGTACAGTTCCGCGGATTGTTTTTTTAAGCGTGTGAGGGCTTACCGGAGAAAACTCCTGATTTCGGCATTATAATCAACAACGATAGCTTGCCATTCGTCAAGCATATGCTGCCAACTATCAGTACCATAAAGTTTTTCGTACGATGCTTTCGCCCCGGGATCTTTTGACCATTCATCAAAAGAATTAAAACTCCAAATAATTGAAACATCGGGCCCGTTGGCAGTATGTACCATATTATTGTAAATAATAAATGATCCGGTGCCCAGAGATTCGTAGGCCTTTTTCAATTTTTCGGCAAGTGCTTTAAAACGATAATATTCGCCACGTTTAAGGTCGATACTCCAGGCTTCATAATACTTTGCTGTTTTCAGGAAATCTTTTCCGTACGACAGGTTATCATCATATTCCCACAAACGTACTTCGCCGTATGTTTCTACCAGGGGGTCAACCGTAGCCGACCAGTCGGCCGCATGACCGCCTTCTTTGGTTGGGCGCGAATCAATAGAAGCATAAGTGGTAGGTCCAAATACCCATACATACCAGCCGGCCTTATCGCCATATTCCACTTTCCGCAAACCAGCTTTATATGGTCCATCGGGGTGAAATTTTGTGTCGTGGGCCTTTACAGCAGCTTCAAACTTGTCTTCCATACCCCGTTTTGGCATGATGTACATGGTTTCGGTAACCATGGTCGGCTTTTCGGAACTGCTCTGCGCAAATAAACTGCAAACAGCAAAAAATACAATGCTCGTAATCGTAAGACTTTTCTTCATAACACTGATTTTTAGAGGTTAATACTATAGTAAAGATAATACTTAATTAATGTTAATTTAGACTAAATAAAAATAAAAATGCGATTTATAAATATTATAATTGATTAAAAGTCAATACTGTTATAGCATACAGGAATATTGCGCTTTCTCTTTTCCAATCACAATATTTGTTAAAATCAAGCAATGTGATGAAAAGGGCGCAGTTTTCGACTAATGCCGGGAATTCAAAAAAAAGAATTTTAAACGACTCAACAGCGAGCTGAGATCAGGGCTGTGTATAAGGGCTTTTATATTTTCCGGTACACCTGTCGTAGCGATTTGGTTACTTCGCAGGCAAAATCTTCCAGGGCCTGGTTGTTGAGACCCTGTGCAGCAGCATCGGGATTTATAATCGTAATTTCTACCTTGCCATCATCGTGCTGCTGAACAATTACGTTGCAAGGCATCATAACTCCTGCTTTATTGTCGGTAAGCAGTGCCTTATGCGCAAACAGCGGGTTGCAGGCGCCTAGTATGCGGTATGGCCTGAACTCGGCATCAATCTTCTTTTTCAGCGTATCCTTAACATCAATCTCGGTAATGATTCCGAACCCGTGTTCTTTCAGTATAGCTGTAACATGAGCAATGGCATCATCGAAAGCCATATCCACAAATTTTGTAAAATAAAGGTTCATGATTTTGAAGTTTGCGTGGTTTTAAGCAAAGTTAAAGATTTCCTGCCTTATTTAAGTTTGAGTTGAGTTTTAATTCGCAGGTTGATAAGCAGCGATGCGAGCAATTGGTTCTCAGTGTCACAAACCGTTTGAATCAAAAATTAAAGCTTAATTTCACTGGTTTAACTGCCCGGGGAATCATGCTGATTTTCGCGATACCTGCTCAGGTTTTATTTCATTCAAAGGCATTGTTTATTTGAACGATTCCTCCTTTTTCGAACTGTATCAGAATCTCTGTCCGGTCAGTACTATTAAGTTGTTTGATGCCGGCCGACTTACTGATTACATACGTTGGAAACGGCAGCCTGATCCGTGCTATACCTCCCTGGGGCGCAGTAATAGAAAATGATTGAATATTACCGTCCTGTTTGGTAGCCGATACCAGGAACGCCCCTTCGGTGCGGAGGTTTGTAAATGAAATGTCCTTCCATGCCTGGGGAGCAGCGGGAAAAATCCGGATCAGCCCGTTGTGGCTTTGCAACAACATTTCCTGTATGGCCGAAGCAAATGCAAAATTGCCTTCGAGGGTAAAAGGATCGTAAGTAAAATTGCTGTGCCCGGCCTTACATTGGTCGCCATTGAGGTGAAAACTGTTTGGTGAGCAGAAACAAGTGGCAAAGATATTAAGCGTTTTGGCAGCATCGTCGCCACGATACATTCGCGCATACATATTTGCCAGCCAGCTGAAAGAGTATCCGCACCATTGCGATGTGCCGTTTTTTTCGAGCCGTTTGATGCTGTTTTCGATTAACGGTTTATCGGCATTGTCATCGAAATTGAGCATACCCAGTGGATGGAATGCCATTAGATGCGAAAAATGCCTGTGTGATTCGTTGAGCGGAAATCCTTTTGATATGGTGAGTCCGCCGGTTTCGTCAGTGGAGTAATTACCGAATTGTGCCAGGATGGTTTGCCAATGTTCTGCTGCTTTGGGCAGGTTCATTTCGAGGGCAAGCTCTGTTGCTTTTTCGAACGCAAAACGGCAAAGCGCAAGATCAAAGTTGGTCATATCAAGAAACCAGGCTTCGATGCTGTTATCTCTGAACTCCGGGCTCGAACTCATGGGCAGTACCCGTACTCCATCTTTTAAAACGGTTACCTGCTCCAGGAATGTTGCCGTTTCCTGAAACCACGGATAAGCCTGGTTTTTCAGAAATTCGCGATCCATGGTATATTTCCATTGTAAATAGAAATGTTGCGAAAGCCACGCGCCAACAGTAGGAGAGAGGGAATACATGTGCCAGCCTCCCATGGCTGAACCGGCTAATGTTGCAACTCCTGGTACGTTTAAACCACCGGTGCCAAAAACTTTAGCAGCATATCGTTCAAAATCGGGTTTGTGCTGCCAGAGCCAGTCGGTGAACACGGCGCCTTCCACAGGGTGATTGCCAGCATACGAAGGCCAGTAGCTTAACTGCGTGTTCAGGTCGTTGTGCAGGTCGCCTTTCCAGGGCGGCAGCTTGCCGTTATCGGCCGTCCACACGGCCTGCAGCGTTATGGGAGGTGCGCCTTTGCGGGATGCAGCCCCGAATTTATACATTTCGAGATAGTATTGCTTTTCGAGCAGTGGATCAGGTATCGAAACCACTGACTGTTCCCAATACTGCTGCCACCATTTTTTATGGGGTGCTGCGCCTTCATCGAAACTGGTTTTAATAGCTTTTTTTACCATTTCACCTGCCGGAGTGACTTTGGGTTTATCGGTATAATGCGAGGTTATGGTAAAGCAGCCTTCGGACCCGGTTTTTGTATTTGAAAAATTAACAGCAGCCTCGTATTCAAAGGTTTTCCAGCCTTTTTGCCTGTATGTGGTGAGATTTTTGCGGGTAATAATTTC
>CAYNVK010000260.1:3865-5586 GCA_964400395.1 uncultured Lentimicrobiaceae bacterium
GGAATTTTGGTAGGTGCGGCATCGCGGTCGTAGGGCTCGTCAGCAACTTTCCAAACCGAATCGAAATCGCCGGAAAGCCTTTTCTGGTAAGCCCATTTATAGGTGTATTTATCGATATCGGCCGTTGGCCTGAGATCCCATAAATCTGCCCTGTCAACGGACAGGCGCAGCATGGCATCGTGTTGCCATACCAACACACCTATCATCCCGTTTCCCAGCGGAAATCCGTGGTCCCACCTCTCGGGTATACTGCTGAAAGTAAGGTTTACATTTGCAGCTGGCTGGGCATCAGATACTTTTACTGTTAAAATCAGCAAAAGCAACAGGGTATTCTTCGGAAGCCAATTCATACTTTATGTTGTTTGGTTATTGTTTATCTCGATAAGGATTTTAAAAAGGTTCTTTTAAACCAACCCGCAGGTTCAGTTTTTTGTTTCGAAAAGAATACCCATGTTCCGCATGAGGTAGGTGGCATTCAGGTTTTTACAGACGCCGTCGTGCAGTTTGTAGTCAATCTTCATTTTATCATTTTCGATCTGAATCTCAAAACACAGATTATTCACCTGCCCCGGGAAACGGGCGGCGAGTTCGCCCAACATCAGGTCGTGCGTGGCGAACAATCCAACCGACTTGTAATGAAGCAGCTGCTCAATAAGCGCGATAGAGCCGGCTTGTTTGTCTTTTGAGTTGGTGCCCTTTAAAATTTCGTCCAGCAGTATGAGCTTTTTCTTCCCGCTTTCCAGTTCGTCAATGATCTGTTTCAGCCGTTTGAGTTCTGCATAAAAATACGATTCGTGTTTCACTAACGAATCGCTGGTGCGTATGCTGCTGTGAATCTGTATGGGGTAAAAACTGAGTGCTGAAGCACAAACCGGAGCCCCGGCCATAGCCAGGATGTAATTTACTCCAATAGTTCTCAGGAATGTGCTTTTCCCCGACATATTCGCACCGGTAATTATAGCAAACTGGTTCCAGCCTTTGATTTGGATATTGTTTGTAACACGCTGTGCATCAGAAATCAGGGGATGCCCAAGATTTTCGGCAGTAAATTCAAAATCATTTTCAACTTTCACCGGGTAGGCATATTCGGGGTGATTATACGCGAAATTTGCCAGGCTGCTTAAAGCATCAATGGTAGCTACGGATTCGAACCACGCGGTTGAATATTCTTTATTTTGTTTTTTCCATTTTTCAACTTTTAGCAGTAAATGCAGGTTGAACATAAACAACCCGTTCAGGAAAATGGATACCAGTATATTCAGGTTCGAATCCATGTATTTCAGGATGGCTGAAAGCTGGTGGATGGCTTTTGAAGGATGCTGGCCTTCGCTGGTAACTAATTGTTTTTGAATGTTATTAAGATACTGCGCATTAAAATTTGATTTTTCAATCAACACCAGGCAGTGAGCGAATTTGTTAAGTATTTTACTTTTCGAGGTAATACTGTTATGTACCTGCATGGTTTGCCTGGCATATAAAATAACTATGATCAGCTGGACTACGATCAGCATTACCGGGAAAGTGATAATTCCCGCAAGGGATAATATGATGCATATGAAAGTAACAGCGGGTAATCCATAAGCAAGAATCCGCAACAATTTCAGATTGTGTACCGGGCTTTCGCTGTCGATCCACGCCGATATCTCGGTTTTATCGGTTTCCCTGATTTCTTCATCATGAAATATCAGTTGCAGGTTTTGCCTGAGGTCGACCATTGCCGA
>CAYNVK010000261.1:0-5586 GCA_964400395.1 uncultured Lentimicrobiaceae bacterium
ATCAATCTGGCGTATTCCATGTGACCCGTAAAAAATAAATAATAACACATGAAAATAGGCATTGAAGGACAGCGGCTTTTTCGTAAAAAGAAACATGGCATGGACATGGTTGCGCTCGAACTGATACGCAACCTGCAGCTCATCGACACAGAAAATGAGTATGTGCTTTTCATTAAGCCCGACACCGATCACTCAGCCATACAGGAGACTGCCAATTTTAAAATTGTCGAAATAGGGACCTCCTTTTACCCGCTCTGGGAACAGCTTGCACTGCCCGTGGCAGCTAAAAAAGCAGGTTGCCAATTGCTGCATTGTACCAGCAACACGGCGCCGGTTTTCACCTCAATCCCTTTAGTGGTTACACTGCACGACATCATTTATATGGAAAGCAGTTACTTTAAAATACTGAAGGGCAGCGGCACCAACTACCAGAAATTCGGCAATGCTTACCGCCGGCTGGTGGTTCCCTGGATCATAAAAAAGAGCAGGAAAATCATTACGGTTTCACATTTCGAAAAAAACCGCATCGGGCAGTTTTTCGGTATTAACGGCGACCGCCGCCTCGAAGCGGTGTATAACGGGGTGAGCGGGCATTTTAAACCCGTTACCGATCCTTTTGAACTTCAACGGGTTAAAACAAAATACAACCTTCCAAACCGCTTTTTCTTTTTCCTTGGGAATACCGATCCCAAAAAAAATACAAAGGGCACCCTGAAGGCTTTTTCCGATTACCTGAAACAAACCGGCAGCGATATGCAGCTGGTAATGCTCGACTACGATCGCTATGAACTGGAACAACTGCTGGAAGAAATCGGGGATACAGAATTAATACACCGCATTATACTTACCGGCTACGTGGTAAATACCGATCTGCCATCCATTTACTGCCAGAGCGAAGTGTTCCTGTACCCGTCGCTGCGCGAAAGTTTCGGAATACCCATGCTCGAAGCCATGGCTTGCGGGGTTCCGGTAATTACCTCCAACACCTCGTCGATGCCTGAGGTTGCCGGCGATGCAGCCTTGTTAACCGACCCTTACCAACCCGCCGGGATAACCGCAGCAATGATACGGCTAACCACGGACGAAAAACTGAGGGCTGCTTTAATTCAAAAAGGTTTCGGACAGGCAGCAAAATTCTCATGGAAAGCCATGGCCGAGCATGTTCAACATATTTACAGCGAGCTGGGTGCTACCAGCACCTGCTGATTTTAAATCAATGATGATCAACTACTAATCAACTATTCCGAATCTCTTGAAAAAAGCAGTTACATATATTCGTTATTTCTCTGATTATCTCAGGTTTGGTGACTTTTTGTCTATTCTGTCGTCAGTTAAATACCTGCTGAACAAAACATCGCACCGGCAAAACCGGATCATTCGTACATCGGTGGGTTGGTTTTACTGCCGGAGCAATACCAACGATTTTCAGTTTGCCAATTATTACTACGAATGGGGGGTTAAAAAATTTATCATGAACAGGATAAACCAGTTCAGCGTGTTTATCGACGGGGGCGCCTGTACCGGCGATTACAGCATATTGCTTAGCCGATACCATCTGCGCTGCATTGCTTTCGAGCCAATGCCTGATAATTATCTGACCATTAACCGGAACCTGGTACTGAATGGTATTGACGGCAACGTTAAAGCTTACCAAATGGGCCTGGGTAACAGCAACACGAAAGCCCGTTTCAGTTTTAACCCTGTAAATACCGGGGCTTCGCATCTCGACAGCCGGAATAAACCGGACAGCTACGAAGTTGATATCCGCACCTTCGATTCGTTGCTGCCTGAACTCAATTTGAATGAAAATGAAAAAATCCTTTTTAAACTTGATGTTGAAGGTATGGAGCCCGAAGCCCTCGAAGGATGCACCCGTTTTATACAGCAATACCCCAACATTATGTTTGTAATGGAGGAAAAACATGCCGGGCACGACCAGATTAAAACCACCCTGAATAAAATAGCTGTTTTCGAATATGGCATAGTGGATGAGTTCAATATATATGCCCGCAAAATCACTAATCTCAATTAACCTGTATTGCCATGCTGATCGTTAAAATCCTGTTTTGGTTCCTGCTTTTCATTGTATTTTATGCATACATAGGTTACGGCATTGTACTGTATGTGCTGGTAAAGCTGAAACGAATTACCGCGGGCACAAAACCTGCTGTTCCCGATGCTGCAAACGAGCCAGAGGTAACACTTTTTATTGCGGCCTACAACGAAAAGGATTTTGTGGCTGAAAAGATAAAAAACTCGCGCGAGCTCGATTACCCGGCTGAGAAACTTCACATGGTTTGGGTTACGGATGGCTCCGACGACGGCACCCCAAACGAACTTAAAAAATATGAGGGTGTAACCGTACATCACCTGCCGCAGCGCAACGGGAAAATCGGTGCCATGAACAGGGGAATGCAATTTGTAAAAACTCCTGTCGTTGTGTTTTGCGATGCCAATACCATGCTGGGTCGCGAATCCATACGCCGTATTGTGAAACTCTTCAGCAATCCAAAGGTAGGCTGTGTTTCGGGCGAAAAAAGGATTTTCAGCAAGGATAAAGATGCAGCAGCCGGTGCCGGCGAAGGCCTGTACTGGAAGTACGAATCGACACTTAAAAAATGGGATGCCGAGTTGTATTCGGTAGTAGGCGCTGCGGGCGAGCTTTTTGCCATCCGCACCGAACTTTACCAGGAAGTGGAACGCGATACCTTACTCGACGATTTCATCATTTCACTCCGCGTTGCCCAGCAAGGCTTTACCATACAATACGATCCCGAAGCTTATGCCATCGAAAGTGCATCGGCCAACGTAAAAGAAGAACTGAAACGGAAAATCCGGATCTCAGCAGGCGGAATTCAGTCAGTGATCAGGCTGAGGTCACTGCTCAACGTGTTTAAATTCGGCACCTTATCATTTCAGTATATTTCGCACAGGGTTCTTCGGTGGACCCTGGCCCCGCTGGCATTATTGCTGCTGCTGCCGGCAGGTTTTGCCCTGGCTTTCAGCGAAGGAATTCTGAATTTCGGCCCATACAGCTTGCTGTTCTGGCTGCAAATCCTGTTTTATATTTCGGCCCTGCTGGGATGGTATCTCGAAAACAAATCAATAAAAGTGAAAGTTCTTTTTGTCCCGTATTACTTCTTTATCATGAACCTGTCGGTATTCCTGGGTTTCAAACGATACCTCAAAGGTTCGCAATCGGTAAACTGGGAGAGGGCCAAAAGGGGGAAATAATATTTAACAGCAACGCATGCCAAGGATTACCTGCTTTTTTGTTTTGATTTTATGCGCTTTTATAACCCCGAAAGCGGCATACAGCCAGCAGCATGTGTTTTATGTTGATACCCTCACTACCCTGATAGATGCAAATTATGCGCCCTTCAACCAGGTGCAGCCTGGCGACACCATCTGTTTTAAGGCCGGCAAAAGAGCGTAT
Source organism: uncultured Lentimicrobiaceae bacterium (assembly GCA_964400395.1). Lineage (GTDB taxonomy): Bacteria > Bacteroidota > Bacteroidia > Bacteroidales > UBA4417 > UBA4417. The sequence continues at coordinate 3,437 of CAYNVK010000261.1, forward strand.
ATCCTCATTCGCAATTTTACGGGCAGTAGTGATAAACCGGTGTTTTTTATCAATGGCCCCGGCCTTGTTACCATCAATACCGATCATTATTTCGGGATCTCTGTACAGAATTGCCGTTACATCCGGTTAAGCGGCAGCGGCGACAAAAACTATTTCTATGGATTTTCCATCGAGCGGGTTTCCAAGGGAACCGGCATCGGCATCGGGAACCTGAGCTCCGATTTCGAAATTGACCATGTTTCGATACGCGATGTAAGTATTGCCGGGATTTATGCCAAAACCGACCCCGACTGTTCACTCTCCACGACCCGCGACAAATTTACCCAGTTTAACACCCGCATCCATGACAATTACATCGAAAACTGTGGCAACGAGGGTTTGTACATCGGGAGCACCAAATACTTTGGACAAACTGTGAACTGCAATGGCAAGGACACCCTTTTAATGCCGCCACTGCTCGACGGGGTAAAGGTTTACAACAACATCATTAAATATTCCGGATGGGACGGCATACAGGTAAGCTCAGCCTCCAATAACTGCCAGGTGTACGATAACCTGGTGATGTTCGACAGCCAGGCCGAAGTGTTCGGGCAAATGTCGGGAATCATCATCGGGGGCGGGTCGAAATGCGATTGCTACAATAATTTCATCAGCCAGGGCAAGGGCGATGGCATCGAAATTCATGGGCTGGCGGGCTTCAGGGTATTTAACAACATAATAGAGGATGCCGGCCGCAGCTTTTTGCCTGGCGATGCAAGCCAGATGAAATACGGCATTTTTGTTACGGATGTCTCGGCCATGCACGATTCATCTTTCAGCATTTTATTTAATACCATCCTCAATCCGAAGTCCGACGGCATACGGTTTGCCAGCATCAACTCATCTAATAACCTCATTGCCTCCAATGCCATCATAAACCCGGGTACTTTCGATACTTATGAATCGGACAATACTCATTTTAACGGACAGGATGCGTACGTAATGATCCCTGATCCTGCATCAGCTGTGCTGGTTAAAAATAATTACACAGCCCGAAACAGCGATAGCGCGGGTTTTGCTGACGATGGGTACAGCCTCACCGCGGAATCGGTGCTCATCAATGCCGCCTGGAACGATACGCGCAACATTACCAGCGATTATTTCCATTATCCCCGACCCTATGGGGATGCAGCCGATATTGGCGCCGTTGAATACAATCCCACGGCATCGGTTAGCGGCAAAGTAAGTACTCCACCACCCGCCATATACCCGAACCCTGTGAACAGCTGGCTAAGCATCCGTTTCGCAGCCACAGTTAACCAGGAAGTTACATTGCGCATTTATAACACCAACGGGATGCTGGTAATGGCGCAGCAGCATGATAATTGCGGCACCGAAAAAAGCCTGCAACTCAATGTCAGCAAGCTTCCCCCGGGAGTTTATATTTACACGCTGAAAGCCGAAAAACAAAACTTCAACGGGAAGTTTATAAAAAGTACACCCAACTGAATTAAGCCTGGCAAAATTTAAAAATAAACGGCATGCCCCCTGAAAATTCCATTGAATATTTACTGAAGGCGACGAACAGAAAACAAGGAAAACAAAAATCAAACAGAAAAAAACATTGAATGTACTTAGGAGCTGATATGAAAACAAACCACTGGAACCAGGTTTTACTGGAGCTTGCGCTTTCAGCCGGCTGTGAGCCCGGACTGGGAAAAACTATCCGTAAAACGGCCGAAGCATTCCGCGATATACTGGGATGCTCCAAGGTTTGCGTTACGCCTTTCGAAAACCTCGCTCCTGCTGCATGTATTACTTTACCTGAAGATTGGCAATTCGATCCATTGTACAATGCACTGGTTGCCAAATGCAGAATTGCATTCGAGAAAGACAAAAGCCTGCCGTATTTTACATCCGTTATAAACTCAGTCAGTCATTATGCGTTCGGCATGGGTTCCTACGGCCTGCTGATGCTGGCACCTGAAGAACCTTTATCAAGCTGGCAGCTCGATGGGCTTGTACCGCTTGTAAAAATGTTTGCAAACTCATGCAGTGTTGCACAGGAGTTATCGAGAAGAAATTCGGCCGCCGAAGAACTTATAAAAGAGAGGAACCTGTTGCGTACCATTGTGGATAACATTCCCGACCCCATTTATTTTAAAGACTTA